>JADJWV010000002.1:2772500-2931614 GCA_016716185.1 Saprospiraceae bacterium
TCAAACTGAATTCACCCTTCTTTATAATTGTTTCTCCTCCAATTGAAGTGTACTGTATCAAATAAATATACACTCCCGGTTGTGCTTGCAATGATCCATACATACCGTTCCAGCCTTGGGTAGCCTGATTGCTTGTGATGTTTTTTTGTTCCAAAACTTGATTGCCCCAGCGATCATATACTGCAAACAAATCGATGTGTTGGATTTCCTCACTTTGAGGATAGATCCAGTCGTTGATTTGGTCGCCATTGGGGCTGAATGCATTCGCTACAAAGACTTTTTCGGTCTCTTTTACAATCACTTTTAATGTAGTATAGTGCTCACAACCATTTTCATCAATTGCGATAATCTCATATACTACATCCTCAATTCCAGTCAGTATAATTGTGCTGTCACTCAATATCCTTATACCACTCTGAGGAATAATTTTATATTGGACGATATGATGCGGATCCACTGACTTCATCTTTAAGATCCTTGTTTTTCCTTTAATTATTTCGATCTCGATCGGAAGCCCCAATTCCAATTCTTGTGGCTCTTTCAATACGATCCACTCTTCGTATTCACATCCATTTGCATCGATCAGTTTTACACCATATTGACCTGATGAAAGTCCGCTTGCGGACATCATGCTTTGTCGTTGTCCATCGATAGACCAATAATTCAATCCGGGTTTTGTTCCAATCGTCTTGACTTCTATTTGACCAGATGATTCTCCTATACATAGTGGATCTTGGCTCAATAATTTATATTCCATAATAATGCCTGGTATGATGTTGATGTATGCTTCATTTCGGCAACCCTTTACATCGGTGAGTTGAACTTGATATTGCCCTGCTGTATTTATTTCGATCTCCTGATTTTGTTCTCCTGTCGACCATAATATTGATCCACTCCCAAGAACTTTTAATTTTAAGCTTGAGCCAAAACACAAAATACTATCGCCTGCTATTTGGATTTGAGGTTTTGCCAATTCTTTGACAAGGATGACTTCTGTAGTATCACAAGAACCTCCCAAACCCAGTATCAATCGCGTACTGCTATCACCACTATGATAGGTCATACCCTTATACTGCAGGCTATCTCCTCTGCATACTTCCAACAGTGTTTGTTTTTCATGCAATGGAATTCCTATGATCTCTATTTCAAATAAAGTGTCACAGCCAATGGTTGCACTTATTGTATCTATGATCTTTTGACCAGGATAATAGATTTTTGCTTTATAAGTATAAGATTTATTCTCACAAATTTCCTGAATTTGTTTTATGCTCTCAAACTGATTTGATTTCTTGATTTCGATGCTATCTCTATTCTTGCATCCATCTTTAGAAATCAATTCCACCCAATAACTTCCAATTTGATAAATTGTTTTTATACTGTTGGTGTCCCCATCACTCCAGAGTATTTTTTGCATTGACAGAATAGGTACTGTTAATTTTATACTGTCTCCACCACAAATCTCCTGATCCACACCAAGATCTATGGATGGTTTTTGTCCACGGGTGATGTGAATATTTGCTGTATCGACTCCGCAATATTCATCCGATACGATGTATTGATATTCTGTAAACACATCGTTTTGAGAATCAAATGCATTTGTTCCCGACTGCAATGAAGGTATCCATGTCCCTCCCAATTCAGATCCTTGGAGCAATGAACTAAACTGATCCCACTGATAGGCTGCACACAAAACTATACTGGTATCAAGTCCTGCATTTGGACGAGAACTCACAGTAAAATAACTATACACATCTACTCCGTTCTTGACTGCATTGTATCCTTTGATCCGGATTGCTCTTTGACCGGATGTCGGTTTAAGACCATTGTGAGCATACCTTACAGTCCGCAAGGCATGTACAAAAGAGGTATCAGATCTATTTAATCCTGGCAATAATACATAGGAACTGTTTCCACGCTGGATCAATTGATATCCTCCACTCAATCCACTGCCATCCAAAATCTCATAACCCACATCCTGTATCCCTTCTAGTTCAAACTCTATGCTGTCTAAGCTAAATGAAGTGTGGATATAGGTATCTTCATCGCAGATCTCAAAATTCCATTGAGCACACCGAACATCTTGATATTGATAATTGTATGGATACAGTCCACTGCTATTGTTCCGGTCCAGGTCGATCAATAAATCACATTCCGGATCGCTAGATAAAAACTCCAAAGGAGAACTGAGATTGGATACTCCGGTGACGAGTTTTTGTGTACATAAAGTATCTAATGTTATGTTATTTTTCAAATCATAATAGAAAAACAAAAAAGTATCTTTGACAACACTGCCGATTTCATTGAGCTGAATATTATACCCGGAGCATAGGGTAAGCATTGAATCACAATTTATGGGAATCGTTGAAAAATTATGAATAACATTGTTTGCAGGATATTGATCTAATATATTAAAATTTGTGTCGCATCTATTTATATGATTTGAACTTCCATAACCCATAAAATATACTTCATTTTTATTAAATGTCAAATCTGTAATCTTAGAGGTGTTATTTCTTGGAAATTCTATCAGTATTTCTCTATTTGATAAATTGTCTCCAGAAAGTCGATATAAAAAATTTTTACCTTTAGAAGGATTGTATCCTGATATATAATATCTTCCTAGATAATCAATATAATAAAAATGTAGAAACCTATCACCAGGTTCTTGATAAAAACCTACACGATGTCCGAGAGAGCATGAACTAAAATTAAATTCATAAAAACTGATTGAATCTCTTCCATTCCCTGGATAGATATAGGCCCCAATAAATCTACCATCAGGGTGAAAGGCAAACAAGTCAGGATAATTTTTAGGCCGGCAATCAATCAATTGCACACTGCAAGAAGTATCTATCTTAAAAAATTCCGTTCTCCACTTAAAGGATTGAATAAATTCCTGAGATGACACCAATTGCAGGAAGGAAAAAAAATATATAACGGTGGAAATTGCTCTCATTTCTTTAGCATTGAAACAGGGCCGGCTTTTACCGGCCCTGATCATAGAATTAATAATTAAAATGTCTTAATGACTTTGCTGGTTTTTCCATTAGATACCTTGATAAAGCTTAATAAGCCTGTATGATTGTCCTTCAGTTTTATTTCACTAATCCCTTTATCAATATATACTCTGTCTTTAAAAATCAACTGCCCGGCCAAAGTGAATCGTTCAATATCAATGGTTTGGCTACCTTCACTAAACAATTGCAATACCCCGGTAGTATTTTTATAGATAGCCTGAAACTGAACCGGAAAATAATTCAGCAAAGTAGCCCGGATTTCAGCATGGGTGAGAATACCTTCCGGCTCGATAAGTTCTATATTTTGAGTCACCTGTTGCGATAAATAATCCCTCAGATTATCAATGTCCTTTAAAGCTCTTAATCTAATCTTAAATATGGCATTTTCATGATCTGTCTTTTTTATTTTACCATCTAAAGTATACCATAAGGCCATGAAGAAATTTAATTTTTCAGCATGATTCCAGAATATTGAAAAATCAGGGTTGTTTTGAAAAGATATTACTTCAATGTTTTTATCGAGATAAAAAGGTATTTGAAAGCCTAAAAGACTTTCAGATGAAAGTATACTGAATGAAAGCTCTAATTCATCCCCGGCATCAATTCGTCTGGATGGTATTAATTCAAATAATTCAAAGAGAGACTGCCGTGTGTCCATTTTTGGATTCTTCAATGAATAGCTACCACATACCCAGCTATTTGTAGAAGCAGGAGTACCATGACTTCGAATATCGCCAACTTTTGTGGTTCTATAATCAAACCAATCCGGATGATTATTTTCATCTTCCAGATCAGATTTTGATAGTCCTCCAAAGATTATCCCACCTGGCCAGTTTTCATTGATGGTGTAATTCCAAGGATTTGCTTCCCATGTAGCACCCAGATCTTCCAATTCTTCGCGATTCCACCATTCCCAGCTTGTGCGTCCCGGATTGCTTCCATCCATAAATCCGGTGGTATTGCCGAGGATGACATCGCGGATGGAAATGATATCATAGGTATCAATTTGTTTATCACCGGTAGCATCAGCAGATACCATCATGTAGGGATCGGTGATTAAAATAGAATCTCTGATATGGTAACCGATATCAATTAGATCTGCTGTCCCAACTCCATTCACATAGTCTTCATGATCACAAACGGACCATGGATATACCCGCAAAGCATATGTGTAGTTACCGATATCATCCCAACTTCCTTCGTATATTTCGTTAGAACAACTCCCGGTAATGTATGGACTGTCATAACATACCCATTCGGAAGACTGGTTAGTGATCAACAGGCAGACATCAAACTTATGGTTGGTGACCCCAAATCCATTGGCTCTGAACAGGCTTTCCCCGACAAAGTCAATATCTGTCTGGGAATTAACCGAGGATCCGGCCATAAAAATTATAAATGTGATTAGATAGGTAGCAAATTTTATTTGCCCCCCCCTACAAAATTCGAAATTAAATTTCGTGTTCATATAAAAATGTTTAAAGGGTTAAAAAATCAGCCTGCGCTAATCAGTTTTTTGGTCTATACGAACAATTCTAATACAAATTTAATCCCAAATTTGGAAAAATCACATAATCAATAAAATATTTTTTAAAAGCTTTGCTAATTGTTTAGTTATATATTTCCTTGTAATGTATCCGTCCAACGAAGTACATCTTGCCTGGCGTGATTGTACAGACTAGCTTTGCGAAAAATTATTACCATGACAAAGCAGGAATTTAAAGCGGTGCAATCATCATTGGATCTTAGTGGACAATCGGAGAAAGAATTTATGGCAAGCAATGGCCTTGCTCTCCATCAATATTATTAATGGATGAAGAAGTATTCCGATGAGTATATTGAGAAGCAGAGCTCCGGTGTTATACAGTTGAGTGCATCTCATTCCAATGATTCTGGCATCCGTTTGGAATATCCAAATGGAGTTGTGCTGAATTTAAGAACCTATCCCGGCAACAAAGCTTTATTGGAATTGATCAATCTTGCGCAGTGATTCCATTCACAGAAAGCCGACGTTACTTTTTTTACAATGGGATAACGGACATGCGTAAGAGTTATGATGGATTGTATGGATTGATACAGCAAATCATGAGTAGCAATCCTTTGTCGGGTGATGTGTATTTATTTTACAATCGACGACGCAATCAAATCAGGATGATGGTGTATGATCGGGGAAGTCTTGTGCTGCTTAGCAAGCGATTGAGTAAAGGGACATTTGAAAAATTAAATACGGAGATAGTTGATCAAAAATATTTGGTAAGTTATACACATTTAATGTGCATAATGGATGGAATTTAGTTGAAAAGTCTGCGATACAGGATGCGTTTTTCAATTTGAAATGTGGAAAAATAAATTCGAGAAAATGTTTTGAATGCTCCGCAATAAATCAGATCTTGTATGTGTGAATGGAATATATAAATTCGACTGGACGAACACAATCGCTAAAAATCTTCCTTCACTCGATTGGGAATTCCTTGGAATTCTTCTTTTGTATTAGATATTTTGATGCTATCTTGTCAATATATGTTTACCCTGTTTTGCCAAAAAATGATCATCCATGATAAAGTTGAACCTATGTTGGATAATTTATTTTCCGTTGTTTATCAATGCACAAAGTTTCGACACCACAAAAGTTTCCTCTGAACTGGATAGTCTAATCAATGTGTCACGAAGTTTAACAGGGCAGAGTAAATTTGACAGCGCACTGGAAGTTATATTGAATGCAGAGAAGATTTGTCTTGCAACTTTTGGTGCGGAATCTGCAGAGTACGGAAGTGTGTGCTTCAATCATGGTCGTGTATTTGATTTTAAAGGAAATTTTCAGGATGCAGAGAAATGGTATCTGGAGTCCAAAGCAATCAGGGAAAGAATATTGGGGAAGGAACATCCTGACTATGCAACGAGTTTAAATAATCTTGCATATATCTATCAGGAACTTGGGGATTACTCAAAGGCAATAGATTTAAACTTAGAGGCAAAAGACATTCGTGAACGAACGATAGGTAAAAATCATCAGCACTATGCCTCCAGCTTAAACAACCTGGCTATACTTTATTTAAAAATGGGTAAACCTGCCGATGCAGAATCATATTATCTGGAAGCAAAAGACATTATCCAAAAAACCCATGGCAAGGAACATCCGGAATATGCCAATTATCTCAATAACCTTGGTGATTTGTATTCCAAAATGGGAAGGCATGAAAAAGCGGAGGCCTATTTTTTTGAATCTTTGAAAATAAAACAAAATTTATACGGGAAAAATCATCCGGCTTATGCATTTACATTAAAAAACCTATCCAATTTGTATAAACAGATGGGAGATTTCGAGAAGGCCAAACTTTATGCGATTGAATCTGTGGAAATTAACAAGGAAGTTGTCGGTGTTAATCATCCTGAATATGCCAGGAGTGTACAAACTTTAGGTGGAATCTATTTATTGATGGGCAAAATGGAAGAGGCCGAAATATATCTCCAACAGTCTCTGGATTTACATGAAAAATTATATGGCAGTATGCATGCAAAAACAGCTGGAGTGCTGACTGATTTGGCGGTATGTTACAAAGATCTTGGAAATTTCGAAAAAGCGGAGGCCTATTACCTGCAAGCCATTACCATCCTAGAAAAAGCCTTAGGTAAAGAAAACATAAGCTATGTAAATACCTTAAATAATCTGGGAGTATTGTACTGGACGATACTAAACTACAAAAAGGCGGAGCTCTTATTTCTTGAAGTAAAAGCCATTCGCAAAAAATTGTTGGGATCTGAACATCAAGATTATGCCGGTATCGTGAATAATTTGGGCGGATTGTATGCAGACATGGGGCAATTCGATGTGGCTGAACCCTTACTAATCGAATCCATGGAGATTAAAGCCAGAATTTTGGGTGAGGAACACCCATCATATACCGGGAGTATTAACAACCTGGGTGCGTTTTATTTTATGATCAGAGAAGTTGAAAAAGCCGAATCGTTTGCGATTAAAGCCGTAAATATGCGGGAGAAATTATTCGGAAAGCAAAGTCCGGAATATCTTGAGTCTCTGAATCTCCTTGCAAAATTGTATGAATACCAGAAAAAATATTCAGAATCTTCCAAACTTCTGGAAGCGTATTTTGCACTAAAGCAAACCTCTCTATCTCAATCTACTTCATTTTTATCGGAACAGGAACTCGGTTATTATTCCATGATCTATCAAGAGAAATTGGATGAATTATCCGCATACCTCTATCATAGATGGAGTAAGATGCAACAAACAGAAAATTTATCTGCCCTTGTTTACGACCAAATGCTATTTCATAAAGGATTTATCATGACTTCTGCATTGCGCTTGAATACCTTGGCAAATCATCTAGGGAAGTCTTCTCAGAACTACCAACAATACAAAATGTTTCGGCTCCAGCTTGCAAGGGAATACACCAAACCGATAGCAGAACGAAGTCGCATAAACGAACTGGAAGAAAAGGCAAACACTGCAGAAAAACAACTTGCGAAAGAAATAGATGGATATACCAAAATGAAGCAAGCTATACATTGGAATCAGATTCAGGGGATCTTACAAAAAAATGAAGCTGCCATTGAGTTTATTAATTTTCCATATGACGATCAAGATACTAAGGATCATACCCAATATGCTGCAATACTTGTAAAACCTGAATTGAAAACACCCGTTTTTATTCCGCTATTTGAAGAGAAATCATTGGATAGCATACTGAGGAGTAAAAATGTAAGGAGACTGGAATATGTAAATGAACTCTATTCCTTGACACAAAGGGGTGTAAACCCAATCGGTCTTAAACAAAGTAGTCTTACCGAATTGATTTATAAACCTTTGGAAAGTCATTTAGAAAATGTTCAAAAAGTGTATTATTCCTTATCGGGATTATTACATCAAATTAATTTGGATGCCATTCCAATCAGCTCAACGGAATCTTGGGCAGATAGAATGAAATTGGTAAATCTTCTGAGCACTCGTCAGCTGGTGATTAACGATTATCAGGATTTTACCACCAGGACTGCCACTGTGTATGGGGGGATATACTATGATTCGGACACTACAATGCAGGCGGTTAAGGAAATAAAGGGAAGTGAGTTGAAACAAACCCTTTCATTCCACCAGTCTGATGTAAAATCAAGAGGGCTACATTGGAATTATTTACCGGGAACGGAGCAGGAGATTAATTCAATCCAATCCATTTTGTCAAAGGCTGGTTATAAAATGGATGTATATAAAGCCCATCAAGCAACCGAAGAATCTTTTAAGAATATCGGTGTAAAGGAAAAATCTCCCCAAATTATTCATTTAGCCACTCATGGTTATTTTTTTGAAGACCAAAAAGAAAACTTTTCAGAACGATTTTCGAAAGAAGACCTACTGAGACAGGCTAAGCAACCCATGCTACGTTCAGGATTAATACTCTCCGGTGGAAATACCGGCTGGATGGGTAAAGAATTGCCCGATAGCAAAGAGGATGGAATCCTTACTGCCTACGAAATCAGCCAGATGAATTTATCAAATACTGAATTAGTAGTCCTCTCTGCATGTGAAACAGGCCTCGGCAACATACAAGGAAATGAAGGGGTGTATGGATTACAACGTGCATTTAAAATTGCAGGTGCAAAATACCTGATCATGAGTTTATGGCAGGTGCCCGATAAACAAACTTCGATGCTGATGATTACATTCTATAAAAAATGGCTCGAAGCCGAAAGTTCGCCAACCGGCGAAAAGAAGATGAGCATTCCGGATGCTTTTCATGCAGCCCAAAAGGAATTGCGGGATTTAGGATTCGATCCATATCAGTGGGCAGGATTTGTATTAATTGAATAATCACACACTCACACACACACTCACACACACACACTCACACACACACACACACTCACACACACACTCATGCTGGATTCGGGCAGGATTTGTTTTGATAGAATAGACTTCACGTTAGCCAAAAAATCAAACTCGGCGGAGCTCGCTTGCCCCATCAGTACTGATGGGGTCGGTTCGCTGACGATTTACATGAAGATTAATTTAAGACCAATTTTGAGGCTCCTTATTAAATCCGCAGTTGTTAAAAAAGGAATCAAATTCCATTATTTACTTTTCTCAATCATTTTCAACAATTGATCCACTTTTTGTTCAAGTGTCTGAATTCTGTTTTCCTGTTCCTGAATAGCTTTAATCGCAAGAACGCTTAAAGCACTATAATCCAACATATAAATATCTTCACCTGTTTTGTCATTCATTGATTTACTAACAGCCTGCGGAAAAATTTTATACACCTGCTGTGCCAAAAGTCCTATGTTTTCCTTCTCTCTGGATTCATCGTGTATATAATTATAGGATACAGGTTCCAGGTTCATTATTGATGGAAGTACTGTATTCAGAGACTTTACATTCTCTTTTTCGCGCATATCGCTTAATTGAGTATAAGCCCCAGAAGTGTGATCAAATTTGCCAAGATTACTTCCGTTGTAGTACAGATTTAAATCGCCATTTTGGCTGTGGTAAATTTCCCAACTCTCCGTTTGACCTGCACGGTTGATCCCAATGCCAAATGATCCTGGTTGTGATATATAAAGTGGAAATGAATTTGCCTGCGGAGCATTAACATCACCTGCCAATATTTTGTCGCTGTACAATACACCCCATCCTGCATTATTCACTAACATTCCTGCCTGTGCATTGCCGGAATGGTCAAATACAGTTACTGCCCCGGTATTTTCGTTTCCAGTCTCCCAATTAGGGCCAATTTTCACATTAACGTTTTCATTTTGTCCGTAGGTTTCGATAATACCCGTTTTATCATTAAATAAGTCCCTTCCGATGAAACTTATCGGATTGCCATTCAAAGGATTCACAATAAAGTAACCAAACTGGCTTGAATAGCTTACCAGTTCTCCTGTACTCCACCGTACCTGATATTCACCGTCAACAAACATTTCGCCATATCCCAATTCATTTACTTCCATTCCGGCACATGGTAAACTTAAATCATCCAATACTCCAATACCCCCATAATCAACATTGCTATGATGAACCGGGGTGCCTATATATGTATTGAGTGAGTTTTCTCCATAAGTGTTGATAATTCCATAGTCCTTAAATCCGCCACAAAAGATTCTGTGTTCGTCTCCATAATTCAATTCAAAATATCCCGACCTCAGTTCATCCTGGTGAAAATTTACATAAGGAAATCCCTGGTCAAATAGCTGCAAGGTGCCGGATTTAGCAGGTAAATCACTCTGACCGAGATAGACGGTTTGAAAATTTACCTGATTGTGCATTTGCAATGCATTTCCATTGATTGCCAACCTTTCAATAGCCTGAGGTAAACCAACGTCTTCTTTCTGATACAATCCCTGAGGGCCAAATTCCATTTTTCTGTATCCATCGGTACTCTCCATACCAAACGCATTATTCTTAGAACTGTTTGGACCAAATTCTATTTCGAGTTGGTAATCCTTCAAAGTAGCTTTGCTGTCAAATAACAAACCCACGCCTTTTGAAAATAGTTGAAGGCTGTCAATGGATAATAAACTTGATTTATTCAGATTTTGCTCTTCTCCATCAGCGAAATACAGGATGCCGTTATGCAATGAAGTACTCAAATTTGAAGGGTCATTTAAATGCAATCGCTCCGGAGAAATGAGTATGTTTTTTTGATTTTCCGTCATGTAACTTCCGTTGGAAAACATGTGGTGTTCTGCAGTCTGACTTTTTAATACATGGCTAAAATCACTGATCGTTGTAAAGTAACCGGAATTGGGCTTAGCGATGTGAAGACTATCCAGGCTCAGTTGAGAAAGCACATTTGAACCTGAAGCATTGAATTTTAACCGATTTGAAAACAGCTCAGAAAATGTACCGTTTCCATTGACATTATCAGCAAGAATTCCGGATGGAGTAATATTTACTCTGGATGGCTGATTATGTCCAACATGCAAGGATGTGCCGACGGTTTGTGATTCTGTAAACACCGTTCCTGCCAAATAGCTTAATCCATTATTGACTTCCTTCGTCCATGGCGAAGCCAAAGGTTTCAAATCGACCATATTGCCATCTTCAATACTTAAAATGGAACCGTTGAGTTGCAAAAGTTGGTCATCGCTTCCCAAAGTGCCGTTTCCTTTTAAAACACTCAGATCGACTGAATTCATACCTGAAATACTCAATACTTTGCTGGTCGTATCAAATACCAAAAACTGCATTTCATTGGCAGGATCCGCATCTGCATCATCATTGTTCTCAACGGTTGTTGCATGCAGTGCAAAAGGTACTGAAACCAAAGGACTACTGCCAACCTGAACATATTGACTACCTCCAAGAACATCCATTCCAACCAACAACGAATATTTTTGTTTGCTCCAATCGAGTGTTGTGAGGCTTCCCAAAGATTGGTTGCCTTCTCCGATACGCAAATTAAAAACTCCTGTTGAAGAAGTTTGAACTTGGTGCGTTTCCCTGAACACAACATTGCCGGGATTCCCCCCACTGAATAGTTCAAATTGCAAACCGATCGTCTTGTTGGCAATAATGTTGTTGTTGAGATCTCTTGCCACCCCCTGGTAATTAAATGAGTATGGCGCTTGCGCACTGCTTGTTGAAACAGTGATTAATAGAAATAAAATAAAATTAATGTACCGCATTTTATTAAATTTTAGTGAGTTTACTTGAATATATTAATTTCTGATTGGAATTAATCGCAATGATGTACACCCCTGGTGTAAATTCTGAAACATCAATCTGTCTATTTCCAGAGGTAATGCTTCCGGATAAAACCCGATTTCCCAGCATATCTGTAAAACTGATTTGCATCGCCTCGTTACAATCTTTACATTCCAAAATAATGGAGTTCATAGCTGGATTAGGATATATTTGAATATTAAACTTCCCTTCCGAGTATACCGAAGTGATGATTATATACTGATTATGAAATCCTTGTTGAACGACAGGCGTGGCACCTATCTGTTCAACTGCCAGTTCACCAAGCGTAAAAGCATGTAAATTATTATCGGCCGCATTTCCCAATACATAGGATGAAATACTTTGGGAGGAAAGACATTGTTTATTCGTAAAAAAGATGATCAAGCTCAAATAGATTATTTTCATTTATTAAAATTTTCACAAAGATTGCGGTTATGAAGATTCCATAAAATTCGAATTAGAATTTGGCAGAAATGAATGAGGAATTGATCAAACCGCTTCTAAAAAGGCAGTCATCCAAAATCTGCATAAGTCATAAAGAACTCATTCATATATACTACTTCAAGGAGTTCATACAACTTCTGAAATAAGCTCGTTTTGGCCAAATTCTCACTGAATATGATCCGGCGCTCATTACAGCGCATTTTGATGGCCGCGTATATTTATATTTGTCAGCTTGAAAGCACACTGGTTAATATTATTATACTCCCTGTTTTCCCAGCTTGGGTCGGGGCAAATGCTACCCTATAAGGTTTATACAAAAGAGGATGGGCTGATCAACAACTTTGTTTCTTCAGTTTTAGAGGATCACGATGGCTTCCTTTGGTTGGGCACCGAAGATGGTATAGCCAGATTTGACGGAAACAGATTTGTAAATTATAAAGCAAACGATGGTGTATTTGGTCTGACTAATAAAATATTTCGTGTATTAATGGCAGAAGCTAACGGAAACTTATGGGTCAGCAATTATTACAACAGTCTTTTCCTGATCAACACCCGCAACAAAAAGCTGATCAAACATTACGTTATAGAAACTAGTTTCGGAAATGAAGTTTCCCTGATGTTCCAGGACAAGAACAAAAATTACTGGTTAGGTATTCAGGGGGTAGGTTTGTGTTCTTTTCAACCCGATTCTTCAAAATTTAACTTTATCCCTACATTCACGGATGAAAGTGAATTGGCCGCTGAAAACAGATTCCAATTATACTTTAGCAACAGTTTTTTCCCGGACTCCGACAGTTCAAATATATATTGGATTCCAACTCTTTGTGGCTTACTAAGGCTGGATGCCTCCCGTAAATTTTGCAGTTACACATTTAATAAAAAAGATCAATTGGCATTTTCGGGAAGACATTCAATTTCTTTAAATAACAATATTTATTCGGGTTCCTGGAGTGATGGAGTAATTATGGTCAACTCTTCGCGCGACACGCTATTTAAATTTAAACCGGCCAATGAAAAAATCTTTGCAGTGTCTACTTTAGCTGATCTGGGTGACTCAAAAAATATTATCATGCAAACCCAGAATGGGTTAGCCCTCTTTAATTCATTAGACAAGAAATTTAATTACATTGAAAATCTACAACATTTTAAATATGGACAAAGATTATTCAAATCCTCAAATGGATTAATCTGGATGGCAAGTTGGGGCGAAGGCTTAATAAAAATCCAACCGAAAGCTTTCTTGAAGGGTCAGACCAAAGTAAACAAAGAAATTCGCTTTTTAGAAGTTATTGGGAATCAAATTCACGCAATTACTTCCAGGCAAAATTACCTGGTGCTGGATCATGAATTAAATGCAGTCACCACTTTAAAAATACCTTTGTCCCGCAAGGACGATAAAATAATTAAAATTATAAAAGATCAACAGGGAAGGACTATCCTGTTAAGTTATTACGATATATTCAGGTTAGATCCGTATCATAAAACAATAAAGTCACTCAAAACTAACAACTGGAAACAAGTTATTATTGAATCCAACTATTTTTGGGACATTGAGACAAAGGAGTCTGATGATGAAATTTATTACATAGCTACACAAAACGGTGGGATCCTTGTAATGGATTCGCGCAGCCAACAAACCAGGTGGTTCAGAAATGAACCACAGAATCCTCACTCCATTAAAGTACATTATTCCATAGGCTTTCTATCAAAAGACCAAAAGGGAAATCTGTGGGGAAGCGGTTGGGGAATATTTTGCATGGACAAAAACGAACGCTTTATAAATCTCGATCCGATTTTAAAACAGAACTCAGATCTGGTAAGATTCAGTGCACAACCGCTTTGTGCCTTTGGTGAAGACCAAATGATTACTATTTCTGATGTTGGGGCCTGGTATTCATTAAAGAAAGAAAATGACAACATAATAGTCTCTTCTCTTAATGACAATAATAAAGTTACATCACATACATATCGAAAACTCCGTTACGATCATTTCGCAGAATCTGTTTTTGCATTCGGTGAATCTGGCCTCATGAGGTTAAAGCTGAAAGATTCCAGCATACTTAAATATGACCTTCATAGCGGTTTTATTAAAGTATATGATATGCAACGTATGGACAGTTCAAAATTATTATTGGCAACTGATGCAGGACTGATTCTGTGGGATGAATCTGATCTTGAAAATGAGGCGCCGGAAAGTGGAAAAATATACATTGAAAATTTTCGTGTATTTGACCAACCCATCGAACAAAATATAAATGAAGTTAACAAGATTCTACTTTCATATTCACAAAATTTCTTTTCGGTGGAGTTTGGGATTCAAAATTATTTTAGTGAAGATGCACATGAGTTTGAATATAAACTTGCAGGAGTTGACGATGATTGGGTAGCTGCAGGGCTTCGCAATTATGCTGGTTATACAAATATCGGAGGAGGTAATTTTATTTTTTCCCTCCGGAGTAAAAATGCACCGGGTATCATTAATTTTAATGAAATTGTGGTCTCCACCCCATTTTGGAAACAGCTTTGGTTTTTGTGCTTGATCGTCTTAGTCATTGGCTTTGCTATATATACATGGAATAGAAGCCGGATTCTAAGAATAAAAAAAGAAGCAGCTAAGGACGCTGATTTTCATAAAAAAATTGCGGAAGTTGAGATGAAAGCGCTTCGTTCGCAAATGAATCCACATTTCCTGTTTAATTCACTCAATGCAATTAAATATTATGTTGTAAAAAAGGATCCGGATAAAGCAGCAGATTATCTAACAAGTTTTTCCAAATTGATACGAATGATCCTAAACAATTCAAATCAGAAATTAATTTCCCTCAAAGATGAAATGTCAGCTGTCCAATTATATATCCATATTGAAAATCTGCGATTCGATCATGGATTTGATTATAACATCAGTATAGATCAAAATATTGACACCGAAAAAACTATGGTACCACCCCTGCTTTTCCAGCCTTACATAGAAAATGCGATCTGGCATGGGCTCATGCATAAGACCGATGGACTACCAAGACTTGAAATTGCCCTGGTATCAATACCGAATGGAATTGAATGCACCATTACAGATAATGGGATCGGAAGGCAAAGGGCTGCTGAAGTTAAGAGTAAAACTGCTGATAAAAATAAATCATGGGGTATGACCATAACCAAAAGCCGGATGACCTACAGCGAAATAACATCAGATCTTGCTTATGAAGAAAAAGTCATTGATCTTTACGATAGTAAAAACGTTCCCAATGGGACCAAAGTGATCATTTCAATCCATAAAAAATGGTAACTGGAATAAATGCCATCATCATCGACGACGAAAAATTTTGTTGTGAAATGTTGCAATATGAATTGGACCTAAACTGCCCGGAAGTAAGAATTATAGATATTTGCAACAGCGGGAAAGAAGGCATTCTGTCTATTAGAAAAAATCAACCAGATCTGGTATTTTTAGATATTGAAATGCCATACATGAATGGTTTTGAAATGCTTAAACATCTCGATACTGATTCTTTCCAAACCATTTTCACTACAGCTTATGATCAATTCGCCCTGGATGCTATAAAAGTAAATGCATTGGATTATCTGCTCAAACCGGTAAGTGGAGATGATTTAAGCACTGCCATTGCTAAAATTAAATCAAGAATGATGGCCAATACTACCATGCACGGCTTGAAAAAAATGTTGAATGAAATGGTCGGTAACGTGACTGTGGAAAAGAAAATTGCCTTGCCAACTTCCGAAGGAGTTGAAATGGTGAAACATAATCAAATTCTTTACATTGCTGCAGACAACAACTATACCATCTTCAACTTGGCCGACGGAAGGAAAATAATGCTTTCAAAGCATATGAAATACATCGAGGATTTGTTATCCCCATATATGCAATTCTTCCGTATTCACCAATCATATCTCATCAATATCAATTATATTGAAAAATATCATAAAGGAAGTGGTGGTACCGTAATTATGGCTGATCAATCGGAATTACCCGTGAGTAAAAATAAAAAAGATGATTTATTATTGATGTTAGGGATTTGAATGTTCTTACTCCTTTGCATCCTGCTTTAATCATCGACTAAATACCAATCACATCCACCCCACTCCAGACGTTGTCAGATGAACAAGAGTTTTCAAATAAAACGAACTGTACTGATTTGCTTATTATTTATTGGACGTAGCCTGACTACTTATTTAAAAAGCCAGGAAAACCACAGTTCAAATCCGAAACGCTCAGGTTTACCTCAAAATCAGATGCCACTTTCTACAACATCAGATCCGGGCATTGAAGGGCCACATGACGGGATTTATTTTTATACCAATCATTTATTCGTTAGACTCCAGAACCATAACTTGGCAACACAAAATGCACAATAAAATACAAATCAAACAAATTCAATGCATTATTGAGCTCATGTCAAATTTATATATTATTATAATGAAAAATATAACTACTTAGGTTCCTAACTAAAACGATTGCACAGGCCTTAGCTTCTATTTCTCTTCTTGTACAATTTTCAGAAAAACGTATTAAAAACAAATCCCTGCCATTTGTATGGCATATTGTATTGCTCTATACAATAAAATACACACAGGCAATACCCAAAATATTGATCTGCTACATTTCGGAAATAAGAGATAATTTGGGTGTTCTGATCTCCCCATCAGTGCTGATCGGGCTGATCCTCTATTCCTATAAAAAATCCATGGGTAGAGAAATTCACTTCTATTTATCCTTTTTGAATTTGATTTCAATCATGGTTATTTTTATGGTGTCCAATTTTCCCTGAATTCAACCAGCAATTGTCTAACTGATATCGAAAATAATTTGAATGTTGGCTTTAACTTGATCAGCAAGGTTCGTTGGCAATTCACCCACTTTTCTCAATAATCTTCTGTTATCTATCGCCCTAATCTGATCGATCATAATATCGCAATCTTCCTGAACATTGGCCATTCCTCTTTTTAAATGAACTCTTAATATCAGCGCTCGCTTTTCAACCTGTGCTGTGATCGGACAAATCAGCGTTGAAGGATGTAAAGTCTTGTTGAGTAAATTGGTTTGAACAATCAGGACGGGTCGAATTTTACCAGGCTCCGTTCCGATTTGAGGGCTAAGATCCGCGATCCAAATTTCACATTGCTGAACGCTCATCTTCAATTTGTTCAAAATCATTTAATACGTTCATGGATTCTTTTCTGACGAGCTTTGAATCTATTAATAGCTGTTCTTCTAAAATAGATTTACGTTGGATGCTATTGTAATACGCTAAAGCTAAATTGATGTACCTGTTTCTGGGAATTTTGATTTTATCCAGAATTTTATCGGTCTCCACAAAAACGGTATCATCAATTTTTAAAGAAATCGTTTTCATTCGCTCGTTTTTTAATTAAATAGTATATACTAATATTATACAAATATAGTATACTCTTTGGATATTTTAAAATTTCATTATGATCACCGTAAAATACCCTTTATAAAAAGAAATATTTAGGATTAAATTGTAAAAAAGAAAAATAAAATCGTTGCATTAATATATTTATCATTATATTATATATTTAATTTATTATAATATTTAAGAATTTGAACAAAAATTATGGACATCGACTCCTATATCACTACACAGTGTTTGCTCCTTATAAATTTTGCTAAAAATGAGTCTCTTCATCGTAATATTGCCCCTTCAGGTTTGTTGTCCATATCACCCAGGCCATAGTGAAAAAATAGAGCTATTCATCACAAACACCTTCTCCTATTCGTTGCCTGATAATAGACACAAATCCAATGAAACGAAATGACCTGTTTGTTGTTTTGGCAATCGGACTCATCCTGCCAAGTTTTTTAAGTAGTCAGGAAATTCATCCCATAAATCAGAAGAATGCAAATTTGGCTACAGATCAGATGCTCCGACCGATGACACTGGACCTGGGGATTGATGGCCCAAATGCAGGAATTTATTTTCATGCAGGGACAATTCCAGGCAGTTTTTTAAGACACCCGGAATATTCAACATTTACTCCCGGATTGAAGGTCCGGAATTTTGGGACTGTGTCCGATAGTAATGCAATGGTGGAGTTTACCATCGAACTATCTGGTTCGGGCGGATCTTTGAACAAAATTGAATTCCAATCACATCCATTGGGTTTATTATTACCCGGTGACAGTTTATTATTTATAGGAAACCAGTGTGATTCCTTAGATAAATATTCGATACCAATTGAGGGAAACTTATCATTCCAACATAAAATTATAACGCTGGGCAATGATATTAATCCTATTAATAATAATTCCTCAAACAATGTCAGCTTAACATCCGCTCATCTCTCTAAATCCAGATGGGATTTCAACAATAATCGGCCTGTGGTAAATCTTCACCGCACTTTGCATACTCCTATAGAAAAACAAATTTCAACTGCATTCACGATCCCCGCAAATTCATTTGATAAATTAATCAATCTGACTGGATACGTTGGCATGGCAACAGGCACCCTTGACGACCTCCTTATGGACATAGCTGTTTTTCTCTGGACTGATTGGAATGGCAATGGAAGGACAGACAAAGACGATAAGTATGAGCTTTTATCTTTTGAAAATAAACATTGGAATAACTCCAATCAAACTGAAGAATTCTTTAAGATCCCTTTAACTGACTTCAATAATGGCTCAGGAGGCGTTGAATTGCCTAAAAACAAAGAATTAAACATCATTGCATCTATAAAATTCCTAACGATTCAACCATTGATAATTGGTTTCGATACAGCTGCAGATTATTCCACGAAAATCGAACAACTGGTTTCAACAAACCCTATTAGAATTGTCGATGAACCTTATGTACTGGGCGATTTCTCCATTTCAGATAACAAAGGACATAAAAAATTCGAAAATTTCAATGCCGGACTCTCTTTGGGATTGGAGTTTTGTTGTCTTGGTTCTGTGGATGAAGAAATAAAACAGTTCACCGGATTAGAAATAAAGTCTCAACTATTTGAAAACTCACTTCAACTGCAATACGTACCAGGCAATTACAAGTCACCCGCATACATCCAGATCTTTTCCATAGATGGAAGAAAACTGAATTCAATGTATTTAGATAAACAAGAGCACAGGAATTGGAACTTGCCTCTGAATACAATTCCCGCGGGTATATATTATATTTCTGTAAAAACCAATAGAGAATCAGTTTCCAAACCCATATACATCATGAATCCATACTAAACCTAAGGTTACTAACCTGCTATTTTAATATGCCTTCTACGGGAATGTCTGCAATACCAATGGAAATAATTTCCCATCTAACTTTTTCCGAATATTTCTGATAATGACTTCAATCAATGCCACACCTTTTGGTATTCAATAATATTTCCACAATCATTTTACTACAATAAATTTGGTGACATAGTTCCGCTGATTATATGTAAATCGCAATAAATATACTCCGGCTTCGAGCTCCAGTGGAAATTCATAATTGTAAATCCCAGCAGGTAAATCCTCTTCAATTATATTCTTTACGCAAATTCCGGTCAGGTTCTCCAGATCGATTCGCGTTTTTGAACTGCTTTGTAACTCAAATATTACTTTGAGTAGTTTGTTGGCCGGATTTGGAAAAATGGAAAGTCGATTTTCGTTTCCAAATGATTCGGTATGGGTCAGAATCCTGACTTCAGCATCCGGAACAAAGGGTATAGCCTCCCGGTTGCCAACTCTATCCACTGCGATTGCATAAAATTTGTAATCAGAACCGGCTTGTCCAATAAATGAGGTGGTATCAGAATAGGTTTTGTGTGAGAATGCGAAGGAACTGTCATTTTGGGAGTACCAGATTTCAACATAGCGCACTCCACTTTCGTCGTCGTAATATTGAAGCTCGAACGGAATGATGGTATCCGTCGTGGTGGCGACCGTGCTGCGCATAAAACTAACCGGTGCTTTTAAATCAAAAGTATTCATATGTTCATTGGTAACGATGGGTGTATTTACATCAAATAATATACTCGCTTTATTCGTAATGAAATCTTCATTTTTAATTTGATTAGAAACACCCACACTAAAATTGACAAATCCTTCCCCTTCGGGTGAAGTCATATTTGGCGGCAAGAAACCAGCTAAAGGGTCGAACACGGTGTCAAGAGTCAGAGGATCCAATGTCACTAAATTCCAGCTTACGATTCCGGAAGCTTCATCTAATTTGGCAGATACTCTAACCAAAATATTCTTCTCCGGCCTTAGATCAACATCTTTGCTAAACTCACGACTGTTAGGCAATGGATAAAAAATAAGGTTTCCCCAACCAAATGGACCGAACGAAAAGTGATCTAAATCAAAATGAACCGAACTTAAAGTATCTATGATATTCACTTCGCTGGCCGGTGCTGTGGCATTGCTCTTGTTTTCAAATCTGATTTGATAACTCAAACTGGATTGTCTACTGATAAAACCCTCTTCTCCAACTCCCGGATTTCCATTTTTTTCATTGGGGTCCAAAGACCATAAAGGATTATACAAAATATCCAATAATCCGATTTGCTTAAATCCACTAAAACAGTCGTCACTTTCCTGCTTTGCTTCTACAGCTGAAGTGATAATATTCAAAATTCCGGTAAACACATTAAAACCCGCTAACGATCCTGCACATTCCAATATATTGGTACCTAAAAC
Organism: Saprospiraceae bacterium; assembly: GCA_016716185.1. NCBI lineage: Bacteria > Pseudomonadati > Bacteroidota > Saprospiria > Saprospirales > Saprospiraceae > Saprospiraceae bacterium. Next base: position 2,793,310 of record JADJWV010000002.1, read on the forward strand.
CCAACCCCAGTTTCTGGTATCCAGATTTTCAAATGAAGATGGCGTAGGTGTCTGATCATTGCTAATATCTGAAATGACTGAAAATGCTCCTGTCAAACATGGCAAACCGGGAATAAATCCTGCTCCTCCTTTCAACATGGCTTTAGCAATGGAAAGTGCAACACAACCCTGCACTTCTTTTGACAAAGGTGAACTATAAAATGGTGGACTTAGCCAAACATTTAAAGGTACTGTGGAGGGGGATTCTCCCAATTTCACCCTTACTGCAATGTCCATGCTTGATTTTGAAGGCAATACGGGAAAGTAGAAAACGTAGACTCTCGATTTCAATCCTTGGTTGAATAGCTCATCAACAAGTGCATATTCTCCAAGACTTTTTACCTGATCCACCCAGCCTTTATCAATTGCTAACTGGGGTGGAAGTATGTTTAAATTAATAAATTCAATATCATTGCCATGTTCTTCCGGTATTGCAACCCACAGCAATACACCATTGGCATCTACATTCGCTCGATTGCCAATGGTAATGGTCTGGGGTGTCCATCGATTGATTAAGACATTTCCGCCACCGCTATAACTCACAAATGGATCTGCTTTCTGACCCTGAACAACACTGAATGCTGCCGGAGCAATGATTTCATTCGCTCCTTCTACAACCACCACATCCCACAAACCCAATGGTTGACCGGTCAAATCGATCATTGCAGTCAGTGTTTTTTTAGCATCGTAAATCGTTTTCAACGCTACAATGTCCGGACTTCCTTGCTTTCTCAAAATGACTTGTTGATTTGCATTGAAACCACCACCATAGATATAAAGGGTCACCCAAGCTGTATTGCCACCTTCCCGCGGATATACCCGGTCTATTCCTTCCACCTCAACTTCCTCACAATAGCTATCGTACATTCCACTACCAAAAACATCCAGGCAAACCTTATATACTCCAGGTTTATCGTAATTGATTTGAGGACGAACTTGTGTTGATTTTCTTCCGTCGCCAAAATCCCAAAAATATTTTTCTCCCCCAATGCTGCTTGGCTGAAATGCAAAATGTGAGACCGTTTGAAAGTAATCAAATCGAACCTGGAGATCCTTAATGCCTGGAGCAATCATTTCTTCCTGATAAGTCAGGTGACCATTATTTCCATGGGCAGTGAGATCAGCAACTTCTCCGAAAGTTGAAATTGCATCAAAATTATAATATGCAAGCAAGCCCTCTTCAGAACCATTCAATGGTAAGAAACGGTTATTTTCAATTTCCATGGGTGTTCTAGCCTCATTCCAGATCCTCAACTCGTCCACTTCGCCATTCATAGCATCCGCAACATAGGTTGAGGCAATACCACCTAACATCCACATCGCATTGGATTTTACCAGTTCGCCTTTTGCAGTGACTGCACCAATCAGCTGACCATTCAGCAACATTTTAAAATTATTTGCTTGTCCGTTGTCATCATAGACGATGGCCAGATGGTTCCAATAACCTGGGATTAAATTCTTATTTCCTGCAACAGTGTATGATCCGGTTTGGGTAAGAATTCCGCAAACCGGTTGATCTTTATCGGTAGCACCTAATTGAAATGACATAGGATCCCATAAACTCCAAACATTGCGATGCAGTTGAGTTAGTATTCGTTTTGTATCCTGCACCGAATCCAAACGCAACCAAAGTTCAATGGTAAAAGACTTCTCAATCCCTGAATTCAATTGCGGACCCAGGATCATCTGATCGAACCGGTGATAACCACTCCCGTCCCCCGCATTTCCAAAAACCTGAAGCTTCAAAGCATGATTGGTATTGCCTTTTTCTCGATAATTCGGGTCAAGTCTGCGATACCAAACATCCATATCAGAAAAAGATCCGGTTTGCAACCATTCCTGTCCGGCTTCGCTTACTACATGCAACATTCCGGTTTCACTAAGTGCCATTTTTGGACGTCGTGTTCCGGAACTCATGGTTCCAATCAACTTTGGTCTGATGACTGAATCACCCGGCAACATTTTCGCGAGTTTCACACCGGTGGATATCAGAAAAGCACCATCATCTTTAGGATCCATCAGTAATTGCAATTCTATTCCACCTTCAACAAATCTGACCATTGCATCAGTCAACTCCTTCAATTTATTAAATGTAAATCCACCATCGGATGAATAATTTGTAAAAATCCTATCCTCCGTGCTATTGAATGCTACATACACATGATTGCCTTTCGCAGCGATAGTCTCAAGCCCGGCATGAATGTTGTTTATCTCATCAGAGATTTTCACCACAGGTCCAAATTGTTGTCCTCCGTCACTAGAATTTCGAACAAAAACGCTGCCTTTATCTTCATCATCCCATCCGGACCAAACTACCCAAACATTAGGTCCATCGGAAGCTATTTTTGAGTGGTATCCATTGTTGCCATCCTGAATTTGAAAAGCATGGTGTTGTCCGCTTTTCGCAGGCATTGAAATAATCTGATCTTTAAAAGTTGAACCCCCATCGTTTGAACATACAAAATGCAAAGCCCAATCGTAATTCCACCAATTCCCGATTGTTTCTTCGTAAAGGAAATATATGTTATTGCCGTTGGTATGCAAGGAAGTAAAATTTTGAAAAGTATTGAAAGTATCAGCAAGCACCAACTTGTCACTAAAAATTCCACCGTTATCTGTTGATCTCAACAAGTACAGCCACTTCTTCTCAGCACAATAATGGCAGTCATTAGAAAGCATAATATAAACATTCGATGCAACGACCTGAATGTTCAAATTATACAAGTAACCATACTGTGTAGTAAATATTTGCTTTGTACTTTCAAAGGTAGTTCCCCCATCGACAGATCTGAAATACCAAAGCTCCTGCCCCCGGTTTGCAACAATATGGACATATTTTCCAGACACCGCCATGCGAACATACCGGCGATCCACATCAAAATCCGAATCTGCCAAAATGATCTTATCGCTCCAGGTAATTCCACCGTCTTTAGAATTCCGGTAATTTAATTGTTTTGTCTGACTTTTATGCGTCAGCCAAAATGTGTGAATTGTGTTGCCCGACACAGCAACTTCCGGACTGAAATCCTCCTCATTAATGACCGGAGCCCCTTGTCCTTCGGAAATATTAAATATCCATTTGCTATTATTTTGAGCAAATAATACTGAACTCTGGAATATCCATACAAGTAAAATAAGGTTCAAATGTTTCATTCTCATGTTTTAAATTATTGCTTTGGTTAAAGGTATACCGGGTTCAGCAATAATGAAATGACTCCGATCAGTGGCCGTCTTGATAAATGTCAAATTGGAGTTCCGGACAGACCTGAATTTTCAGGTATTTTTTAAAAGAATTAAAAATGTTACGACAGAGGGTAACAAATTATACTGAATGTTAGAATATCCGGAAAGTAAACTTCATAACCTCTAGCAAAATTTTATTTTATAAAGATAGATGAAATCAGGATTAAAATAATCCCCATGATCTCAAAAGAGAAGGCATTTGTCCACCTTTAAAGAATTATTCAATAGATAGTTCAGGTCATTTTGCAATAGGATTTTAATTTCCAGGAAATCAGCACACATAATTTTTATTGAAATTTCAAAAACAGAAGTATTAAAGTGATAAAATCAATCATTTTACACCTGATCCTGTACTCGATCATAAAAATCCGGACATTGGTATGTCTTTGATGGGATTTATAATTGTAAGGGTAATTCCTTAAATATAACATCCTTTTAAACATATCTAAATTGGGTTCAATACCCACAATCACCTACTACCGGTATTAAAATATTTATATTATTTCAACATTTCGCAAAATTTCTTCTTACATTTGTTTACGCACCTCGTCAGATACTGTGTTGATTGGCTTACCTCCGGCTGCTAAAACGGTTAGGAAGAGGCCCGGGAACCCATTCATTTTGTCACAATTTTCGGCACACTTATATATACAAGATTTTTTATATATATCAAGGTATCCAGTAAGAAAATAATCTCTGTATGTTGATATCCGATTAAATTGATTTTATTTTAAAACAGATATTTATGAAATACACCTACGCTCACCTATTTCTGCTTACGCTGCTGAAGTTATCGTTCATTACAAACTGCTTTAGCCAATCTCCGCAAATCGTTGCACCGGCAGATGTGGTCATTTCCAGTGCCTATTCATTTGACATAACAGCCCTTACAAACCGCCATGATCCCACTTTCGGAAAAATGTTAACGGATCCACTCGACAGCTCTGAAATCATTACTTATGACATTGTTTGCGAAAACTTTTGCATCGAAAATAAACGAACAGGATATCCCGGATATACAAATCCCAACAACAATCCAGAATTGGCCTCCACCCTCGCCTGCAATTATTACAGTCAGCTGTTTGATACCAGTTCGCCTGCCAAAATATTTCCATTGTTTTGGGGAAAAGATGGATATACCATCCTTACAGATTCCAATTCCATACAAATTGAAGTTCTGGATTTACGGGCAGGAAATGAAGGAAGCATTCTGCGCATATTTAGCGCAGAGGATGTAAACCAGATTGTGTTGAAGGATACCCAATATATTTGGATCGTCGATTGCGATTGTAAATATTTTCCAACCATCACCTGTAAAAATGAAATCCAAACTTTTCTAAATGATGATTGCTATTATACGGTACTCCCTGAATCACTTGTAAATACTCAAGCTTACAATTTATGCAATACCTATTATTCAGTGGATGTACGGGACTGGATCACCGATCGGGTCATCGACAGAGATAGCCTGCAAAATGGAATACAATTAGGCAAAATGGATATCGGTAGGATCCTAAAAGCAACCATTACGAACGACATCAATGGAAACAGTTGCTGGGGACGCATTAGGGTTGAAGATTCAACAGCTCCCAAAATTATCTGTCCCCCCAATATTACAATATCTTGCGATCAGCCTATTACACCTCGATTCACTGGCCAGGCAGGAGTCTTTGAAAATTGTGGTGAATATAACTTAAGCTATAAAGATCAAATCCAACGAGGTGATTGCGCTTTGTCCTTTGATCGCATCATCACGCGCTCATGGCATGCTGAGGATGAATCTAACAATAATGCCCAGTGCATTCATTTTATTACCGTTAATTATATCGGCATAAGTGATATAAAATTTCCGCCGGATTATAATGATATCCACGAGGCTTCCCTGTTATGTCATGAAAAAATAAACGCTTTTGATGTGACGCCTTACTTTTCAAATCACCCGGAATGTGTTGACGGCTTTCTTTTGGATTCTGCATTTTGGCTCGCACATCCCAATGAGCCGGATATTTATCCAAACAGGAGGCAGCTTAGAATATTGGGATGGAATTGTATAAATGACCCGGGTGGAGATAAAAACGGTCACCCCAATCCCGATCCTGTATATTATCCACAACACATGCAATGGTCTTCTCAGAATCCATGGTGCTGGGAATCCAATCAACACATCTTGTGGAAAGGTACCGGCCGACCCAATGGATTCGCTTGCACCAACATTTCTATGTCTTTCAAAGATGAAAAATTTATAACTGCCTTAGATAGTTGTGACTCCGGAGCTACACCCTGTTCAAGAATTACCAGAAGCTGGACCGTCATAGATTGGTGTACGGGTGAAATTGTAAAACACGATCAACTCATAAACATAGCAGACAAACAGGCACCCACAGTTTTGTACCCCGATACAATACAGCTGTCAACACTAGATTTTAATTGCCTGGGCAGATGGGAAGTTCAGATACCCTGGATGCTTGATAATTGTTCCAATGAAATTCGATATTACATTGTTTCCGCTGCAGGAAAAATAACAGGCAATCAAATTACAGGATATACAGTGACAGACATTCCTCTTGGCACACATGAAGTCTATGTCGTTGCAACAGATTGTTGTGGAAACAGTACACGGAAAAGAGTTGTGTTGCTCATTGAAGACCATGTTCTTCCAATAGCTGTTTGTAAAAGGAAGATCGTAACAACCATTTCCGGCAATCAACTTCCCGGATTGAATGTGGCCAAAGTTCTGGCCACTGCCTTTGATGACGGTAGTTTTGATAATTGTGCATCACACGTATTTTTTAAAGCATTGCGAATAGATCATCTCCGGGGCAGCATGAATGGAAGCCATACGCACCAGGACGATTCAAGTATGTATTGCAGCCAATTCAACGGGGATGACAATAGCGCACTAAGCGGAAATCAAATTTACTTCGATGATTTCGTAAATTTTTGCTGCGCCGATTTATACAAAACCATAAATGTGGTGCTTAGAGTTTATGATGTGGATCCGGGCAGCGGACCCATTTCTCCAGATGAAATGATTCAGGGAGCGAGATTGCACAATCGTTTCAGAGATTGCCTTGTCGAAGTGGAAGTTCAGGATAAGTCTGTTCCAACTTTAGTCGGGCCACCCAACATGGTTGTCAGCTGTTCTTTTCCCATTCACATGAACGCCTTAAACAATCCCGATGATTCAACATTTGGGAGAGTCGTTCAGGAACTGGCAATGCGCAAGAAAGTATGTACATGGGATGTCGTTTGTCCACAATATTGCTTAAAAAATGACAAAACGGGTTATCCCGGAAAAACGCCCAATGTACCATCAGCACCAACAGCTCCAAATAAAGCTTGCGATTATTCCGAAAACTTATTTGATCCGTCCAAACCCAACCAAATCTACGAAATGGCATGGGGATTTGATGGTTATGTATTATCTGCTTGCTTAGACATTCTCGTTGTGGAAGTGAACGATCTCAGAACCTGCAACAGTCAGGGTAAAATCGAACGTAAATTTTATATTGAGACGGCTAATGGAATTAAAGTAAGTACCACTCAGACCATCTGGGTGGTTGATTGCGATCCATTTTACATCAATCGCAACAACCCTTGCGACACATTGGATGACATCATCTGGCCACACTGTAGTTTATCAACCCGCAGTGTTGTTGAGTGCGGCCCTTTACTGGATCCGGACAATCCCGAATTGGGCAAACCAACAATTGTTCAGGGAAGAAATGACCATTGCACCCAGTTAAGAATTGAATATTTTGACGAATATATTTCTTCAGATACGGGTGCCTGCTTAAAAATTCTACGAAAATGGGTCGTTCTTGATGAATGCCAGTATGCTCCGGGTTTTGATCCGGACAATGGAAGGTGGGAATTTGTTCAAACAATTTCAACTACAGATACTTTAAAACCAGAAATCAGAATTGTTAAAGGAAATCAATCCGCATCCGATTCGAGTGGTTTCGCTTTTATCCCATTGTACGTTGAACTTAAAGACAACTGCCTTCCTACAGAAGATATTAAAGTAAGCTATTGCATCGATGAGTTCAATGATGGAAACGGTAAATATCCGGGAGGATATGACTATGCGAAAAGTTTCCAAAGCCTGCGGGATCATACGAAAGGAAATTTACCAGCTATAAATGACAATCCAAGAGTGCCTGACTCAACGAATACAACGATTGCAAGTGGCCACTATCCTATGGGTGTTCATAAAATAAAATGGATTGCTGAAGATGTTTGTGGAAACAGAGATTCTATTGTTCAACTCTTTGAAATCAAAAATATTGTTGGTACTCATACTTCATTAAGTGAACCTATTGATTTTGAGATTTTACCCAACCCCAACTTCGGAAAATTCAGAATACTAACAAAGGGTCGTTTTGATCTCATTAAAATTATTTCTGTAAATGGAAAAGATAATCTGACTTTACTGTTTTCAGAAAACCAAACTTTGGATTTAGAATCACTTCCTTCCGGCGTTTACCATCTTCAGGCTTATCACAAAGGGAGACCTGTAGCATCCAAAAGATTTGTCATTTTAAATTAAGGGCACTTCTAAAAATCCCTGATACTTCGTTGTGCAAATTTTTTAAACTCCTCTCCCGCGAAGCGGGAGAGAGCAGTAAACTCTGAGCTTAAAAAATTCACACGCCTCATCTGAGAGGTTTTTTAGAAGTCCCTTTAAAAACAAGATGATTCTGCGTTCCAATTTTTTAATCCTGGCTTAAATTATCTGTCTTTAAGTCCTTGGGTTGTCAGGTCGGTAATCTTTCAAGCCGATGTTCAAAAAAGCCAGGATGCTTTCCTCTTTGAATTGGAGCCAAGCACCAATTTTTGAACTTATTCCGATTTCATTGCATTTTAATGCACTTTCTTTGAAGAAGAAGAAGAAAATGAAAAGCAATCTTTTTTCACATGATTATGTTTGGGATCATAATTATCCGGACATCGATAAGTCTTCAATGGTATCTAAATTTGTATGGGCAATTCTTAAAAAATCACTAACTACAAGAAATTTAATTTAATTCAAAATGAGTTTTTGGTTTGCATTCATCTACCTTTGAATAATTACTTTTTTATGAAATTTTATCTGCTTCTTTTATCTTCTATATTGGCAACTTCTGAAACTTTAGCCACTTCCTTTTATTTCTCGAATTCCACAGGTAATGACTCCTGGAGTGGCCGGCTCGCTCAGCCCAATGCCAATCAGACAGACGGACCTAAAAGGACTCTAAATGCCTTTAATTCACTGGTCAATTCAGTTGCTCAACCAGGTGATAGTTTATTCTTCAAACGGGGGGACAACTGGGCAGGAACAGCAGGTATTGTTGTGAACACAGCTCAGGGAACAGAACAAGAAAACATTTTTATTGGAGCATATGGCTCTGGGATTGCTCCCGTAATCCAAAAATCCGGAACAGGGGAAATATTATTATGCAGAGGCTCGAATTCGGCTGCAGCTTCCTATCTTCATTTTCAAAACCTACGACTCATCAGTAATTCACCCGTAGGAAGCCGTCCTGTTGGGGTTTATGTTAATGAAGGATTTTACAGTTTGAAACCTCACCATATTCTGTTTGATAGTTTATATATATCCGGTTGTCAAAACGGAATGATTCTGTATCAGCACCACATCGTTGTACAAAACTGCATTCTCGAAAAAAATGGAAATCAAGCCCAGGGACAGGGCATTTTTTCTTCTGCCAATGATGTTGTATTCAAAAACAATGTATTGGACAGCAATGGCTGTGGAAGTGTTTTCGTCCATAGTTTTTACATCAGTCAGTGTGAAAATATCGTATTGGAAGGTAATGAAATCCGGAATGCAGATGATGGACTCAAATTAAGAGCTTCCAACAACCTCGTGATTCGCAACAATTATATACACGATACTTATATTCATTCTATACATGCAGGAGGAGATGAAGGCCGAGGAACCCAAAATGTAATTATTGAGGGTAATATTCTTCAAAATGTACCCAACGGATTACGGATCAGTTCTGAATCCGGAACACAAACTTCCTTCAGCGAAAATATTATTGTTAGGAATAATATCTTTCCTGCAATGGTTCATCTATCGAATAATGGACCATTGAGAGATGTCTACATCTACAACAATTTATTTTATTCCTCCACGAATCAAAATGCATTACTAATCAGCCAGGCTCCAGACCCTGTTAACCTGAACATAAAGAACAATATTTTTTACAAAACATCTGCATCCACCAGTCATTCCCTCGTGCAATTTGTCTCAGCAACAGGACTTTCCGGAATCTCATTGGACCACAATCTCTACTACTATCCGGTTGGTAGTCAAAACATCATAACGGTAGCAAATACACCATTTAGTAATATCAGTGCTTTCAACACAAGTTACCCCAATCAGGAACGCAATGGACAGCAAGGCAACCCGAATTTTGTAAACGCACCATCTGATTTTCGACTAAGTTCATCAAGTTTACTGTCTATTGATAAAGGAGTTCAACTCCCCGGATTAGTTGACCAGGACCTTGAGGGCATGCCCAGGCCAGTCGACGGCGACTCAGATGGTATTTCAAAATGGGATATCGGACCCTATGAGTATTGCTGCCTCGTCCAAAATAAAAACGCATCATCCGCTGCATTTGAAATCGATATCTTTCCTAATCCTGCATCGGATGTTTTATCCATAAGATCAAACATATTTAAGCTTTACAAGATCCGTATAATCGATATTTATGGAAATATTTTGTTCGATTCCTTCAGCGATTTCTATCATACCACAATTGATATATCAAACTTTTCCAAAGGAATTTACATGATAAATTTCTCCATGGAAGACAATTCAACCGGTTCAACTGTTTTTATGAAAATTTAAATAAATCGAAGCCTTCATCCCAAAACTGAATGTCATAAATCTCGTTTAGGCTCGGTCGTAAATCTTTTCAGAAACCACATTAAGGATTAATATTTTTTTTCTTTTCAACAAAAATTGGATAGTTTTACCAAATAAATGTCTGGTTACCGGTGAATCGATATTTTTATTGAAAATTAAAATTGTAAAGCGTTCTACACCATGTATAAAATCAGGTTTTTTGTCGGTTTTCTATGGCTTTCCTCTGTTACCCTGTGTGCTCAGGAAAAAGACAGTAAAAAATCATATCCGGAGTACATCCTGAGTCAATTCTCATCTTTACCTTCCCCTGAATTGCGGATAAAAGCTCTCACAAAAACAATCACTCCGGCTCAGGCCGATATGAAATTTGATCCCTTTTTACGACATCCGGTCAGTGAAAACCGGGCCGAGCATTATTCAGAAATCGGCACATTAAAAGCATCAAAAGATTATCTTAAGCAAGAACCCTATAAATCTTTAAGAAATTCAAAATATGCTGAAATGCCTGTCGACAATGATGATTTTCAAGTCGGCTATGAATTTTACGGAGATATTGATGGTTCTTGTCCAAATGATAATACCATTGCCATTTCCAAAGCCGGAAGGGTCATCAGCATGATGAATGATTATGTCGGCATATATTCCTCACAGGGCAGTAAAATCAATACTTATACTCTGGGCACTTTTTTCAAAGGATTACTCGACAATTCTCTGTGTGATCCAAAAGTAGAATACGATCGGAAGCCGACAGGTTTTTTATGTATATACAGGAATGCAACAGTGACCCTCAGTACATAGCCTTTGGATTTAGCCAAACCAACAATCCCAATGGCAATTGGCATATCTATGTATTTGATTCTGATGCTCTGGGTGATGGTTCCTGGACCGACTACCCCAAAGTTGCAATCAATGAATCAGAAGTCTATGTTTCAGTCAATTTATTTGGCAGAGGTGCTTCCGGTACTTACAAACAGTCTGTCATGTACCAGTTGAATAAAACCCAGGGTTATTCCGGTCAGACCATGAATTACAAAATCTGGACTGGATTTCAACCAGGTACCATTTTACCCATAAGATCCGGAGCCAACGGACTTTATGGACCAGGAATATATGCCGTCCAAGGCAGGGCTGGTGGCACAGATCACTTTTATTTCTACGATATTACGGGTGCATTAAACGATCCGAACAGTCGTTTGCTTACCACTAAAGTTACAACGGATCCTTACGAACCTTCCGGAAATGCATACCAGCTTGGCACAACGGTAAGGTTAGATATCGGAGATTGCAGATTTCAGGATGGGTACTATCAAAACGGGATGATCCATTTTGTTTTTGCTGCCGACGATCAGGGATATAGTGGAATCAGATATCATCGCCTTGATCCAACCAAACTCAATGGAAACAATTACGATCTGGTTTCCTCTTCTGACTTGAGAGATTATGTATATCCTGCCATCTCCCCCTTCGGAAAAGTAAATGACCAAACATCGATCGTTCACTTCAGCTCTTCCGGAGAAAATCACTACCCGGATATGCGCGCTAAGCTTTATTTTAATGATTTCACTTCAGATCCTTCCAGACGAATAAAAGTCGGAACCGGATCTCAATACTCCTGTTATAGTTCGAGTAAGAATTCTGCCAGATGGGGCGATTACAATGGAATTGCCAGGCACTACGGAAAAACCAACCCAACGGTGTGGGTAGCTGGAAGTGTTGGAAACGATATCAATGGAAAGTGGCGGACCTACATAGCAGAAATTTTTTCGGTAACTACGCAAACAAACGAGAGCGAAAAGAATTACAAATTAGAGGTATTTCCAAATCCAACTTCAGACCGGTATTCCGTAATCTTAAATTCCGATATCAAAGAATTCGTAAAATTTAAATTACACGACATCCGTGGAAAATTGATCGCCGAACTTTATGAAGGCTTGCTGATTCCGGGAGAAAACAAATTTTCGTTCAGCACATCACAATTAAACAATGGGGTTTATTTTTTAATCATCGAATCGAACCAACATGAACAAAAGAAATCCATTCAAATTTCTATATATCGTTAGCAGCATATTATTAATGTTTCAGTGCACTGCGAACAAAAATACGGCAAAACCCATGCACCCTTCAAAAGATCCCGTTATAAAAACCACTTCACCGGATAGGACCGGAACCGACACAAGCCGCAAAGTATCAGAAAACAAAGAATTCGAACAAGATAAAATCGATTCTCTTAAAAATTCAAAAGAAAAACCCCGTTCAAAAAGAAATGGAAAAAACGATTGATGTCAAAATAAACTTTGCTTGTTAGTTACTTTGAAATGCGTATGGAATAAAATATAGCACTGAAACCATTCTATCCGGAATGAAAAATTGCCTCAATTGCGGAACCCAAGTATTGGGAAATTATTGTCCTGAATGCGGACAATCGGCTGCTACAGGTAAATTAAAATGGAAAAATATTCTTGACGACCTCATCCATACGTTTACACATGCCGATAAAAGCTTACTGGGGACTACCAGGCACATGATTTTAAGGCCTGGTGTTGTCCTACAGGAATATATTGACGGAAAAAGAAAAAAGTACCAATCTCCAATCAGCTATTTTATTATTTGGGTCACGCTGTCCATTCTTTGTCACCGCATGATCATTCATAAAATCGGATTTCATCCGGTCTATCTGGAAGGTCTCACTTTCTCCAGCCAGGAAAGCACAAAGATCTTCATCAATCACGGGCAGTGGCTCAATATCCTGAGTTTTCCCCTCATGGGACTTTTGCTGTATTTGATCCTGAGTAAAGGCCTTTACAGTTATATCGAATCGCTGGCGATTACCAGCTATACTATGTCGACGACTTACATGTTTTTTGCGGTATTTTACCTTGTCTGGGGCGGACTCTTATCATTCAATGTTTTGCATTGGAAATTTTATTTGTTTCAAATCATCTTCACCAACTTCTTTATCTTTTGGGTTTTGATTAAGCTTTTTTACAAAAAACAAATTCCCCATTTTTATAGCAGGATCGCAATTTTTCTCTTCGTAAACTGCATCCTGATCCTGCAGTTTCTTGAATTATTATGCGAGCTTTGGATTAAAATTGAACATACTTTTAATAATTCATAAATGCTGATATGTACATCGTATATTTGCTTGATTTGTAAGTTTCAATAGTTGCATTTGATGCACTTTCCATTTGACGAAAAGTCCAAATAGATGTCCTATAAAAGCTCTGCGTTACATCCATGAATTACAAGGTTTCATCCTTAGATTGGAGGACTTTAAATAAAAAAATGCTCAGTCACAGAATTATGGGATAAATTTCTGACTAAACACGGTGTAAATTTGTCATTAAAATGAACCGATTTCTGTTTCGAATAGATTCACTTAAACATGAAGGAATTTCTCACTTCGTATCCGGATTAAAATATCTCTAAAACACTTTTATGAAAACTTCATTTTCTTTAGTATGTATGCTTTTTATTTCGATCCTTACCCTGAATGCCCAGGAAATTTGGAACGTCAAAGCCATTTTGCCCAATGGAGATCTTATCGATGTAAAGGCTTTTGACGAGGCCGGTAACAAATACGATGTCAAAGCTCTCGTGGAGACCGAAAACACACAGTTTCTGGATGTCAAAGCCATTAAAAACGGCAAATATCTTCCCATTAAAATTCTGAAAGGTGGAAAACCGCCCTACCCCGTTAAAGCCATTGACCAGGATGGTAAAATTCTGGATATCAAAGCCGTTTCAACAAACAATCTAAAATATGATATCAAGGGCGTTGAAAAAAAGGAAACATCATAAGTATTAAAATGCTGCAAGGCGACAAAACACAGTATGGTGTTAAAGCCGTTTCACCTTCGGGTTTGCTACACGATATCAAAGGTGTCAAGTTCGCTGAATCTGATGAAGAGGGTATTGTCCATTCACAAAGTTTTTTTGCGCATATCAAAGCCATGCCCCAAATTCTCAGTTCGACAGATGAAAAACCCTGGATTCTTCGGGCCATTGATCCAACTGGCAAATGCTTTCAGGTAACTGCGATTACATCTTCGGGCGAAAAGTTTCAAGTAAAAGCATTCTCCACTGGTGGTGATTTTCATTTATTGGATGTAAAAGCCTATCAGGGAAAAGCTCATTTGCCCGTAAAAATTTTGGAATCCAGCGATAAATATGCTCCCGTAAAAGCAATTTCCTCTACCGGAGAAATCATTGATATCAAGGCCATAGATGATGAAGGAAATGTACTGGATATTAAAGGTTTGAAAAAAGATGGAAATATTTATCACATCAAAGCGATTACCAAGGATGGCAAATACCTCGGAATAAAAGCCGTTTCGGCTGCAGGCAATTTTTATGATGTCAAAGGGATTGTAGCGCAGGATGGCTCAAAAATAAACGGAGTACCCTACAAAGCCCATATAAAAGCACTTCCACAGCAATCCAGATAAATCAGCCTTTAAACTTTGCTTTAAAATATTATAATTGAACACTTATGGTCGCTGACAACGTCCTTCCATCTGATGGCCAGATACCGGGACCGGGATAAAACTGTGGCCTCTTTGTAAAATAGCTCTTATCAAATAAATTACTGGCGTTAGCAGTCAATTTTAATGATTTGCTGAGCTCTATTGAGATACTAAGATCGAACAAATGATATTCAGGTACCCATCCCACAGATCCTGTAGAATTTGCATTCACTGTATTTAAAGGATCAGCAAAAGTTGAAGAAGTATAACTATGAAGAATAGATAAAGCGCAAGTTCTCCATTTAAAATTTACCTGGCTTCTGATAATCCAATCAGGTACACTTTCAACTTTATTTCCATTGATGGATACGTTCTCATTTCCGGATCTGACTGAAGCATTTGTATAGATACCGTGCATATAGGACACCGCAGAACTGGCCGTCAGATTGAATAAATCTGTCACATCCTCACTCCATTCTAAGTAGGATTCTACACCACTGGTTTTTGAATCACCAATATTGGTCCTGTAAATAATAAGATTACCGCGATCATCGGTCTGTGCCAATGTTCCCAATCGATTGTTGTATTTTAAATAAAATAATTCAAGTCATACCGGAATGGACCCCAATGACCTTTCAACCCAACTTCAAAATTGTATCCATCGGCATCTTTCAAATCTTTATTTACTTCTTCATAAATGGATCCCGGGATAATATCTTTGAGAATCACAGGACGGTATGCTTGTGACCAACCCGCATAAAATTTAAGTCTTTTGCTCATCTCGTATTCGGAACTGACAGCGATCAACGGAAATTGATGCCGAATGGTATTTGGCAAGATACTGTCTGCATAATACCTGATCAATCCAGTAAAATCAGATGCTCCATTTTCATAACGCAAACCCGCTTTCATAGAAAAAGAAGGTGTAAAACGCAATAAGTTTTCTGCGAATAGGGCAATATTCTTTGTTTTGTAATGTAAACTCCGGACCCAGGAATCAGGCTCAATGGTCAGATCAAAATCCGAAGCTGTTGTTCCTTTTCCCTGTTGCCGCCTGAATAAATCATTGTTCATGTATTGTGCTCCGAATACGAATGCATTGTACATTTTTTTCAATTTATACTCGTGAATCAATCTGCTCTCAACCGTGTAACTGTTGAATTGATCAATATCAACCTGGCGGTTGGCATATTGCAGACTTTCATGCGATAGGGTATCCGGAATATTTACAGGTCTGTCGAACATTACACTATTTCTATATCCTAAAACTGAAGATGCAATCAAAGACAACTTGGTCTGAGATCCCAATTTATAATTGACAGATACAGAAGGTACATGTATATTGGGATTGTAATAATTCCTGGATCGAGTGGATTGCTGTGGATTTGCAGCAAACATACTATCGTTCAATGGACCGGCCAGATGAATAATATAATTGGAATGCGTCCATTCAAATTTCAAATCGAGACGGGGTTGCGGCGAATATGATATACTGATCCCCTCCGCATTGTATTCGGAATCACTGTTTTCCCGGTAACCTCCATTCCATTTTTTATTTACCCATACGTTGTATTTCCATTTCGATAAGGTACCAGAAAAGCGATGAAAACTGCTGATCAAATCGTAGCTACCCAAAGTATGAATGCCTTCATATGCAAATGCCCGGGTGGAATCCGGTTGCTTACTTACATAATTCAGCATACCTCCAAATTGAGCACCATACTGAACTGCTGCTGTGCCTCGCAGTAATTCGATTCTCTCCACAGCCTCAATAGGTATGTTGTAATGGCTGGCTGGATAACCATACATGTCTGAATTCGTAATTACAAAATCTTTGCGAATGTTAAATTCCCAACCACGATGAGGATCGAGTCCACGTGTCGATATATTCATCTGATTACCCGTGCCATCCATATCATAAACAAAAACACCGGGAACTTTAGAAAATATTTGCCTTGCATATTTCTCAGACAAAGCCAGGTTTTTCTGACTTAAACAGATTACTTCATTTTTCGTACCTGGAACATAAATAAGTTGAATGAATAGGCTGCAAATAATTGAGTTCTTTTTCTTTATTTAATCCTTGAATTGTAATTTCAAGTAACGAATAATGTTCTAAGGTATCAGATTTATTCTGAGATTGTGCATTTAAGGAAAAAGACAACGATCCGATTAAAGAAAGCAGTAATAATTTATTCATAAAAAAAGATTCAAAGTGGAACATCATAAAGTCTCAATTAAAAAATAAAATTTACCAGTATTACAGAAAAATAATCCAAAAGTTGCTTTCACAACTTGCAACCTGGCTGCTGATTATTTTTACCCGATAGGGAGTGTGTCTTTAAATACAAAATTATATATTTGTAATATTCAGTAATTGTAAATGCCAAATAAATTGACAAAAGTGCTTAAATAATATTTAAACAGAATAAATCTTAGTAAATTCTAAGAAATCCATATTCAGAATTTGCGCTCAAAAACATTTTATAAGGCAGTTTGCTAAGATTCAAAAAAAAAGTGGACTACACGGGGCCGCGCAATCCACTAATTGAACGATTTGCAATTAATTACCTATTATAATACTATTTCTTCCATGGAAGCTGAAGTACTTTTCTTGCTGCTAAAATTCCACAGAAATTTCCACTGTCGTAGTCCATTCGGAAGTGAACACCCAATGGCAAACGACTGTAAGCATTTTCATTAGCCAGATCTCTCAGGCAATTAAAACTTCTCGGCTTTCCATTAAAGTCGGTTCTGTTTGCATGGCAATAATCTGTGAAAGGATAGGAACTTCCTACATATGATTCCAATATACCAACGCCAGCAAAACCAAAGGTAGCATGTCCTGATGGATAGGCAGGAAATGGCGGAGTAAAGCCAAGCCAGGGAATGGAGAATTTTGGATCAATGACTCTTTGGATATAAGTAATCGGTCTTTCAATATTGTATTTGTACTTATTGTACCAGGCAATGACGGCTGCATCGTTTAAAGCCATACCCAACTGCGCATAGAGCACACAAGTTTTTGCCAGATCAAAGTTTTCTTTCTCTGCGATCTGATCAGCAATTGCTGCATATCTTGCCGGTGGGCTAAAAGTCCAACCCACTCTGTCATCGCTCCAAAACTCAGCCATGTGTTCGTTTTCTCCTCTGGGATCAAACCTGGCCAGATTGGTAAGTGTATAACATTCATAAGCCTGCAGATACATGCTTGAGGTAGGCTCCGGATCACAATTAAAAGGAGCAATTAATGCATCCAGGTCATTCCTGTCCAAACCAAACCGACGTACCTGGCCCCATTGTGCGTAAAGACCTCTGTCAGCAATGGTCAATGGATCTGTTGGCACCCATTCGCAACCCGTAGCGTTGACAGGAACTGGAAATGGGTTCAAATGCGCATTGTGACCAACGGGATCGCTGATGGAAAATCTCCAGATAGCAGTAGCGACTTCACGTCCATGAGCTTCAGAATTTAATAGGGTTTGCTCGGTTGCATCATTCCTGTATTGAGCCCTTAGTTCTATTTCTTTCCTGGATATGGTATTAAGGATCTCTTGTTTATTCAGGATATTTCCATCCTTATCTCTAAATGTGACCGTTTCAAAAAACTTGTTCATCAAATAGGCATTGGATGCATTGATCACTGCGGGCCAATAAAGATTATTTTTGACCGGAGGCATATCTGTTATCCCCAGCTTGTATTGCAAGGATTGATACTCAGGCAACCCAGCGATACATGCCTCGTAATTGCTGAGGTTCATGTATGCAAGAGCTCTGGGTGCGGGTCCCGGTCTGAAAAACGATGCATAACGATCCAATTCCAGAAATACCTGGATCCATTCGTGATAAACGTCATTTTCATAAGATTTCAATTCGGTTCCGGTCGTTGCTTCTTCTTCTGATTTTTGGCAGGAACTGATGACCACGACCGAAATAGCCAACACAAACAGCCATTTTGTAACAAGTAGTTTTTTCATAGGAATTATTGTTTTAAGACTAAATTAACTTAATTGTGCAAATGTATAATTTCACATTTAATCTTAGTTAGTCTTAAATTTAATTTTTTAAAAATTAAATCTCCGATTCCGTATATGGCCAATCCACCTGGAATTTAAACTACCGTTAATATCAATTATTTAATTGATTATATTTAATTTATATATTACATTTATTTTATATGTAAATTTATTTTCGAGCATTCAATGGAGCTCAGGATGCATTTAAGAAGTTTACATCCGGGGATAAAATTGGCCATGAATAAGCCTGACCTTTAATTGAGAGAGTAATAGGTATTGAATATTTGCAGTTCTTCCTTCGGTCTTCTTGCACTTTTAGGAACTCAAACCTTCGCCGTTTTGAGTCCGATAACTCCCAGCAAAATCAATCCAAGGCATAAAATCTGAAGCACATTCAGACTTTGTTTAAAAAAATATGCGTCGATACAGGCCGAGCCAAACAATGCCAGACCCATCCAGACTGCAAAAGCAATTGACATGGGTATGGTTTTCATCGCGTACGATATAAAAACAACATTCAACAATCCAAATCCAAGGTATCCCAACAATGGCCACAGGGTCTTGATACCAGCGGTATGAGTAAAAAATTCGGACCAGGCAATAGCTTTGATTTCTTTTATTTTCATGTATCTCAACGATATCATCCACAGAACTTCCATCAATGCAGCAGCTAAAAGATAAAACCAGGCTATGTTTTTCAATCTACATCCAATTTACTAGCGACTCACAATTTAAGTTCACGTCAAATAGCATGAAGTGATCCCGTGTAAAAATAATGAATTTGTAGTTGCGGGAGTTCCAATCATACGTAAAGTATATGTGAATTAACCATGGAATGACAAATCTTTATAGCAGCTATATTCTGAACATGTAATTTTATTCGATGGAAATTTAACATGCTTTCATAAAGAACCGACCGTCCGTTTGTTCTCCTGTCAAATTTACCGCAAAGTTTAAGAAGCTGGCATCCGGCCAGCCATGTAATGAAACAAATGAAATCCAGCAGACTAAAATTTGTTACCTGAGATATGCTACAGTGACCACCACGGAAAATTTCACAAATTGAAATTATTCTTGTAGTAACTTTGATAAGAGTAAAAATCAATAATCATGATCCAACAATCAATCATAAGGTCAAACACGCACATCAATGCCTACAGAATCGTTATTGCTTTTGGCTTATTATTTCTATTTCTTTTGTCGGCACTTTGGCTTATCAGTAAATTTCCAGAAAATGCATTCACAACAGTTTTCAAAGTAATTCTTGGTTTTGTATTTGTCTTTATTGCAGCATCCCCTTATGAATGGCTTGTCCACAGATATGTTTATCATCGTGTAGTCATCCCAATTCTAAAACCTATTTACAGAGTCCACCACTTAAGCCATCACTATGTTTATTTCCCAACCTGGAGATATGTTACAGGAGGCAAAGCACGCAGAATTTCCTTGTTTTCAAAAAACAATACAGAAACTTACGAAAATATTTTTGGAAATGCCCTTGTTTTCTCCATGCATTATCTGTTTTACTTTGTTTTGGCAATTGCTTTGATCATGATACCATCGTGGTTGTTGATCCACGATCATATTTTTTTATATGGGCAGGTCGCCGGCTCCCTGGTTGTATCCAATCTCTTCATTACAGTACACGACTCCATCCACAGGCCAGGCTCACATCCATATATGGAGTCCACATTTTGGTTTAAGTTTCTGGACAGACATCATTACATTCATCATGTAGATACAGAAGCCAATGTAAACTTTTTATTACCCCTGTCAGACTGGCTTTTCGGCACGCTCAGACTTTCATTAACGCCCGAAGAAATCCATCAACATGGAACCCTGGAACAAGCAAAATCCAAAATAATAGGGAAAGGAGAGCCCGCTCAAACGGCACTTAAGAAAATGGCTAACTCGTGAATAGGATTGGTTTTAGGCTTGTAGGCTTGTAGGCTTTTAGGCTTGTAGGCTTGTAGGCTTGTAGGCTTGTAGGCTTTTAGGCTTGTAGGCTTGTAGGCTTGTAGGCTTGTAGGCCCGATAAAATATAGAGAATTATTTCTTTACTAAATTATTATGCAATTTTATCGGGATGACTGTTTGACTGCTTGTTAATTTGATAAAAACTAACGAATGTTTGTTATCCGCATCATCTAACAACTAACTTCTAACTTCTAACAACCAACAACTGCCGACTGCCAACTTCTCCCTGCCAACTCATTCCTCAAACTCACTGCTCGTATGAAACATCACATCTGGAAAATTTTCCTGAACGAGTTTCAATGTCCAGGCACTTTCTGCCAGAAAAACGAGTTTGTCATCTTTGTCTCTGGCCAAATCTTTTTTTCGCCTGGCAATAAACTCGCTAAGTTTGACTTTGTCTGCGGATGATACCCAACATGCCTTGCTCATTTGAATTGGTTCGTAAGTGCAGGATGCGCCATATTCGTGTTCCATTCTGTATTGAATTACGTCAAACTGAAGTGCTCCTACTACACCGATAATTTTTCGTTGATTGTCTTCTTTTATAAACATTTGCGCAACCCCCTCGTCCATAAGTTGATCCAGTCCTTTGGCAAATTGCTTGAATTTGGATGGATCTGCATTATTGACATATCTGAAAATTTCAGGTGAAAACCTGGGAATCCCCTTAAAATGTAAAGCTTCTCCTTCAGTCAGGGCATCACCGATCTTAAAATTTCCGGTATCAAATAATCCGACCACATCCCCCGGATAGGCTTCTTCCACAACTTCTTTTCGGGCGGCCATAAATGCCGTCGGATTTGCAAATCTGAATTGTCGATTCAAACGCACATGGTAATAATTCGTATTTCTTTTAAAAACACCAGAGCAAATTCTAAAAAAAGCGATCCGGTCCCGGTGACGCGGATCCATATTGGCGTGGATTTTAAATACAAATCCCGTTAATTTTTCCTCTTCGGGTTGCACCCATCTTTCTTCCGTTTCTCTGGATAAAGGGTTGGGTGCAATCTCCACAAAGCAATCCAGCAATTCGCGTACCCCAAAATTATTGACTGCACTTCCATAGAAAACCGGGCTGACTCTACCTTCCAGGTAGTCTTCTCTGTTAAAATCCGGATAAACGGTTGTGAGTGTTTCAAGATCATGGGTCAGACTTGCATGGCTGCGCTCGCCAATGAGCTCAGAAAACTTCGGATCGTTTACATCGTTCAGTGCTATCACTTCTTCGTCCTCCTGCTTTCCATGGGGTTTAAAGTGGATGAACTTTTTCTCGTACAGACTGTAAACTCCTTTAAAAGTCTGCCCCATACCGATGGGCCACGAAAGCGGAGTTACTTTCAAGGATAACTTCATTTCGATCTCATCCAATAAATCAAACGCATCTTTTCCTTCGCGATCCAGTTTATTAATAAACACAATGATCGGCGTTTTGCGCATTCTGCAAACTTCGACCAGTTTTTCTGTTTGCTCCTCAACACCTTTGGCTACATCAATGACCACTATGACACTATCTACCGCAGTCAGGGTGCGGTACGTATCTTCAGCAAAATCTTTGTGGCCCGGGGTATCGAGGATGTTGATCTGCAAATCCCGATATGGAAAAGACATCACCGATGTCGCTACAGAAATACCTCTTTGACGTTCAATATCCATAAAATCGGAAGTTGCATGTTTCTTGATTTTATTGGATTTTACAGCCCCTGCTGTTTGAATGGCGCCTCCAAACAAAAGTAATTTTTCAGTCAGGGTCGTTTTCCCGGCATCGGGATGGGAAACTATTCCAAAGGTTCGCCGTTTCGATAATTCTTCCATTTGCTCCATAGGGCCGCAAAGGTAAGAAACAGCAGAGAACGAAAAGGACTATGAGGGCTGGCTTAACGCGATTTTGATATGTGCCAGATGGTGCCTGCTGTGCCAGGCATACATACTGACCGATTCTTTGAGGCTGATCAGTCTATTGTGTTCAGGATGCAGAAATTGGAAATCCCATTGCTCATTTTGGATACTTTCCAAAAAAACTGTCCATCTCGTATGCAAGGCTCCAAGAAGAACCACTGATATTTTAGGGTTAATCATTTCAACATCTTCAAGCTTTGCCCATTCTTGTTCGAGGTATGCACAAATTCTGGGTTGATTTTCGGTAAAAGCGAGTTTATGACGAACATAGGCATTCATATGACTGTCTGCAACATGATGGATCAACTGTCTTAAAGTCCATCCTCCGGGGCGGTAGCGGTATGTATATATTTCATCCCCCCGCCCATCCAAAGCGGACTCAATCTGCCCCGGTAGTGCTTTAAGTTCATTGATCCAGCCTTGAATTTGAACCAAAGGGTATTCTTGTGGCTTTTGCCATCTGCCAACCGGATATTTTAAATGTTCCAGATCCATTTTGAATTTTTTTATCCAGCAAAATACTGATCTCTGATCGAAAATTATCCGGAATAACAAATGATTTAATAAAATACCGTCATAGCCTTCTAATTTTGCAAGTAAGTCAGTTTAAATTTACAGGAATACCTGTAACTGCTTGAGGATTAAAATTTACTGGTTTGAATTTGTAATGCGATAAACTCTATGAACGAAAACAGAAATTGGTGGTTTTGGCTGATCGGTACAGTTGTGTTGATCGGTTTTTTGTGGACCCAGGTTCAATCATGCAGGGACCGGGAATGGACTGACCGCACAAAAAATGCGATGCGCGGATTTACTGCCGCCGTCGATTCGTCAGCCATTAAAGCAGAAATGGCCATTAAAGCAGCATATGCCAAATTTGACTCTGCTGGTCTTTATTTCAAAGCCCGCTGGGATCGCTTGGGGAAGATGATCAATATCCGTTTGGATACTTTTAATTTGAGTTTACCGGAGCAAGGAGTTGAACTTAAATTACTGGAATGGCTTCAAAGCAAATCAAGCATTATCGATAAAAATACCTGGTTCAATTTTGATCGTATCTTATTCCAATCGGGCAGCGCCACACTCAATAACATCTCAGACGAACAAATTGAAAACATCGCCCGCATCATGAAAGCCATGCCAAAAGTTGAATTCAAAATTGGCGGTTATACGGATAATGTTGGAGATCCACAGGGCAATTTAGAACTATCAAAAGCAAGGGCAGATGCTGTTATGCAGGCTTTGATCGCGAGAGGCATTGATGCGGCCCGTCTCAGTTCAGAAGGATATGGTCAGGAACATCCGGTTGCAGATAACAGTAGCGAAGCGGGAAGAGAACTCAACAGGAGGGTTGCGATTCGGGTGGAGAGGAAGTGAGGATAGCTTAAAGCTTGAAGCTAAAAAGCTCAAAGCTTTTGAAGAAAATCCATATTATCACTTTGTGGCAATCATTGCAATTCAAGTATTCAATGGACATTAACCGGACATCAACTTCTGAAAAAACAATTAACTTTTATCCTACTGTAATGATGTTCTTGGCTTAAAGCTTTTGGCTTTACAGCTTTCAGCATTTAATCCTACCTACCTCGCAAACGCAGTCGCCCTTTTCTCCCGGATGACCGTAACCTTGACCTGCCCCGGATATTGCATTTCATCCTGGATTTTTTGGGAAATCATAAATGCTAAATCATCTGCATATTGATCTGTAACTTTTTCGCTTTCGACGATAACCCGCAATTCACGCCCGGCCTGAAGAGCATACGCTTTGGATACCCCTTCGTAGTTCATGGCCAGTTCTTCCAGTTCGTTGATGCGTTTTAAATAACTTTCGAGAATTTCTCGTCTTGCACCCGGCCTTGCTCCTGAAATGGCATCACAAGCCTGGACGATCGGGGAAATGATGTTGTTCATTTCGATTTCGTCGTGGTGAGCACCGACCGCATTGATGATTACCGGATTTTCATTGTACTTTTCACAAAGTTTCATTCCGAACAAAGCATGGGATAGTTCGGATTCTTCTTCGGCGACTTTTCCGATATCGTGGAGCAAGCCCGCTCTTTTTGCCAACTTGATTTGTTTTGGATTCAATCCCAATTCAGCCGACATCACGGCACATAAATTGGCCGTTTCCATGGAGTGCTTCAGCAGATTTTGCCCGTAAGAAGAACGGAAACGCATCCGGCCAACCATTTTTACAAGATAGGGGTCGAGTCCGTGGATATCCAGATCGACGATGGTCCTTTCGCCAATTTCGACTATTTGCTCGTCGAGTTGCTTTTTGACTTTTGCAACAACTTCCTCAATTCGTGCCGGATGGATCCTTCCATCTGCTACCAACCTTTTCAAAGCTAATCGCGCGACTTCCCGCCGGATCGGATCGAAGCTCGAGATCACAATCGCTTCAGGCGTATCATCGACAACGATCTCCGCTCCTGTAGCAGCTTCCAAAGCCCTGATATTTCTTCCTTCCCGGCCAATGATCTGACCTTTTATATCGTCGCTGTCCAGGTTGAATACCGATACAGAGTTTTCAATGGTATACTCAGCACACATCCGTTGGATGGTTTGGATCACTATTTTCTTAGCTTCTTTGTTGGCATTGGTTTTGGCCAGTTCTACAACCTCGCGTTCGATGGCCAAAGCCTCTGTATTTACCTTGGCCCTGACTGCTTTCAACAAATGGTCTTTGGCTTCCGATTCACTCATTCTTGCAATTTGTTGAAGCTCTTTGATACGGGTTTCATTAGCCTGGTCGAGCTCTTCCTTTTTCTTGCTCACGATCTTCATTTGAAGATCGAGATTGTCTCGCAACAATTTGACCTCAGATTCGCGACTCTCTATATCGCTGGTTTTAACTTGCAAGTCCTTTTCGAGCCCCAGGACTTTCATTTCCCGCTCTTTCAATTCAACCGATTGAGTTGTTTTGAAGCTTTCGAAATCCGATTTTAATTTGGCAAAATTTTCACGGGCTTCCTGGATTTTTTGTTGCTTAATCGTCTCATTTTTTTGTTCCGCTTTTGATACGATTTTATCGGCTTTCATTTCTGCTTCTGCCAGCAATCGCTGGGAAGTAACTCTGGATTTTTCAATCTCCAGATCGCTGATCCGGTTGATTTCTTCGAGTTTTCGCTGGTTGGAACGCTTGAGAATGGCAAATACTACAAAGTAGCCAATACCCATTCCGGCCATCAAGCCACCTATAATTGCAACTAGTAATTCCTGCATAATCACATCTTTAAGCAGGTCTTCCGCTTTGGAAATGAGGTTAAATGATTGATTACATGTTTATTAAAGAAATGTCAGCTTAACATTTCAGCTGGTCAATGCTTCAACCAATTCGCTAATTCTAAACATGTAAAAGCTATATGATGTAAAATTTAAAAATACATTTTGCTTTATCAAACGCCTCTTTATCCTCTGCCTTAACGTAAATAATTACGTTTCAGACCTTTATATATTAAAAAATAATTTAGGTGTTTAACGATTTTCTTTGTTTCACACCTGATGCAAATATAACGAAAAAATCCTGAATTTCTGATGAATTCCCTAAAGTAGACGCTAAGTTTTGCCACAAAAGCACGAGGATACAAAGCTTCACAAAGCGGTTTTAAAAGTAAACCGTACTGATTTTTTGGCCTTCGATGTTCTTAGAGTTCCTTCAGATCTTAGAGGCTTCGTGGCAGAAATTAGGCAACGAAATGATCATCCATAGACATCAGTGTTCAGAAACCGAAATGTGGATATTCCTAAATTTCGACTTTTCGACTTTCGAAAAACACCTTCTATTAATTTCCCGCGGATGACGCTGATGACGCAGACGAATTTTTATAGATAATTTCTGTAATACGATATCTCTGCGTAAATCTGCGGGAAATAAGTCTTGCTTGGGCTCCCGTAGATGACGCAAATAACGCAGAAAAAATTCTTTGTGCTCCTTCGTGTCCTAGTGGCTTCGTGGCAGAAATTAAACAACGAAATCTCTACTTCAGTCAACCCAGATCTATTCCCCAAAACACCTAAAAGCCTACATGCCCAAATGCCTCTAAACGCAACCCCCTATCACCTCCTGATGAGTGCCCCGAGCCGTTGTTCATATTCTGCAATCAGATTTTGCATTAGTTTGTCAATTTCCTCCCCGGTCATCTGCCTTTCCTGCTGTTCAAAAGTCAGACTGATGGCCATGGATTTTTTACCGGGGCCAAGCTGCTCTTCATTCCTGTAAATATCAAATAACTGGATTTCTTTGAGTAAAACACCGCATGTATCCTTAGCCTTTTTCTCAATGGCTTCAAATTTAATTTTTTGGTCAACCACCAAAGCCAGATCTCTTGTGATCAAAGGAAATTTAGAAAAATCGACATAGCTCCCGGATTTCAGCTCCAAAACTTCGCGGACTGCATTCAAATAAACCTCGCCATACCAAACCTCTTTTTTAAGATCGAATGAATGACTGAGATCGGTATTCAAGCGACCGAATTTGGCCAACGATTGTCCATTGAAAGAATAATGCAATCCAAATCCGAATAAGGAATTGTCTTCTATTTCCGAAATTTGAAATGACCGAACATTTAAGTATCCAAACAGTCCCTGGAAGACAGCTTTAAGACTGAAAAAATCCTGCGTTACAGGTTTTCCGGAATTCCAATGCGGTTCATCTTTCATTCCATACAACCAAACCCCCATGAGATCGTCTTCAAGTATGGTCCCGTCCTTTCGAATGTATTGTTTTCCCATTTCAAAAACGCCCAGGTCGGTTTGTTGCCGGTTGACATTGTATTGTAAAACTTCGAGTCCGCCCAAACAAATAGAAGGTTTCATCACATCCAAATGGATATTCGAAGTATTGTTAATAAACACCAGATCTTCTTCCTTCCATATTCCAGTCTTTATACATTGGGCTGAGCGAACCAGGGATAAACTCATGATTTCATGCAGGCCTGTGTGACTCAACCACTCTGATATTTTTTTCTTCAGGAAGTAATTGTTCTTCAGAATTTTTGGAAATGATATTTTAAGGGTTTCGGGAACCGGAATGGAGTCCAATCCATACACGCGACAAATTTCTTCTACCAGATCTGCTGCACGTTTCACATCGGGTTTGTTGGTAGGTACGAACACTCGTAAGTTTCCATCCTGCGTATCGGTCAATTCCATTTCTAATGCAAAGAGAACTTTTTTCAATGCATCTTTATCCAGATTCAATCCCGACAACTGGATAGCCTGATTGGTATCAAGAAGAATTTCTGCAGGAGGAATAAGCTGAGGATACAGATCTATCAGTGAAGAGTCGACTACAGCACCACAAATTTCCTTTAATAAAAAAGCTGCTCTTTCCAAAGCAAACAAAGTGTCATTGGGATCAGAACCTTTTTCAAAACACCTGGCAGACTGCGTCCTTAAATTATGTGCCATGCTCGCCCTGCGCACCGTGGAGGCATCGAAATGTGCAGATTCAATAAAAATTCTTTCCGTCTTTTCGGAAACACCGGAACCTATTCCTCCAAAGACTCCCGCCATACACAGGGGTTGGTCGTTTCCATCGCAAATCATCAGGTCGGCAGCACGCAACTTTCGTTCGACTTCATCCAGGGTTTTAAAGGCCGTCCCCTCCGGTAAATTTTTTACGACGATCTCATGATGTTGGATCTGATCATAATCAAATGCATGGAGAGGCTGTCCCATTTCGTACATGATGAAATTGGTGAGATCCACGACATTGTTGATCGGCTGCAAGCCCATAGACTTGATGCGTTGTTGCAACCACTCCGGAGAATCCTGTACAGTGATGTTGCTCAAACAAATTCCGCTATACCTCGGGCACAAAGCCGGATCTTCAACAGTCACCTTTATATTCAATGAACCCTTTGCGTTTTTAATTTCCTTGAGCTCCCAAACTTTTAATTTTTTGCCAGCATCTCTGTGTACTCTATACCAAGCCAACAGATCCTTTGCAACTCCCAGATGACTGGTGGCATCTGCCCTGTTGGGTGTCAATCCGATTTCGAAAATGACGTCATGATTCCTTTTTACAACTTGAGCCGCCGGAGTGCCAACGATGCTCATTGGATCCAATATCAGAATACCGTCATGCGACTGCCCCAGGCCCAGTTCGTCTTCAGCACAAATCATCCCTTCTGAAACTTCGCCCCTTATTTTACCTTTTTTAATGGTAAAGCTTTCCCCTTGAGTTGGATGCAATGTTGCTCCCTCCAAAGCCAACAGGACTTTCTGACCTGTTGCCACATTGGGCGCTCCACAAACAACTTGCAGGATTTGCCCATTTCCGGCATCCACTTTCGTTAGTTTCAAGCGATCGGCATTCGGATGTTTCAAACATTCCAAAACTTCCCCCACCACAACACCTTCGAGGTGTTCATCGGGCACACCCAGTTTTTCAAGAGCTTCGACCTCCAGTCCAAGAGAGGTGAGAATCTGTGAAACTTCTTCCGCACTTTCCTGAATATCTATATACTGCTTTAACCAATCGAATGAAATGCGCATACGTCAAATTGAGCCGCGAAGTTAGGGAAAAAGAAGAAAACAGCTTTGCCTCATCCTTAGCCCCCAGCCTGGTCGGCAGACAGGTTCTCCACCTAAGTGGAGAAGGGAGCGAATAGGGTAATATATTGCAATTTCCATAAAGAGAAATATGATTTGCACAACGTTTGTGATGGTGTTTATTTCCTAAAAAACTATAATTATCATATCTGGAAAGTCTTTGCTTAGCTTTTGATAAATAGTAACTTAGCTGTGGCGAAGGGGAAACTCCATTTCCGAAATGAACCAATGAATCACATTACAAAGTTTTCTAAAAGGTATTTTTTATTTCAGGGTTGAAGATTCTAATCAGTCTGCATTTACCAAGTTGTTCGTGGAGCGATGATATATAGGGAACTAACAAAGATCTTTCAATCGAGTTATGTTAATTTTTTTTAACCCCAATACCCTTTATGCACCTCACAAGGCGATGTGTGTCGACTAATAAATTTACAATACGATAAATCGAATAAATTTTTTATCAATGAATCCCTGGTATAAACCCTTGGGCAAGCCCTGGATCCGAATTCCGCCCCAAACGGCGAAGTATGATACCTTACACCTCCGTCGGGATTGTTCGACTATCAATTTAAAAAATCTCCGTTGGCAGGAGGATCATCAAAATTGTGTCTCAATAATAAAAATGAAATGGTATTCCATATCGGAATCACATTTTCATTAGGCCCCCACTGGCGTAGATTTGATTTTCTTTATCAATAATTGTGTAATAATATATTCCTGTTGGCAAATTACTTGTAGAAATTCTATTTAAATTATCCACTTTTATTTGGTGTAGGATCAACTTTAAATCCGCTGTCCAGATTTTTATTTCAAATTTATCGTTAGACTTGAATTCAAAATGAAGAACATCCTTAAACGGATTGGGATAAAACCTACAAACTTGATTTTCTATTACATGTTGTTTCGCATTTGAAATGATTTTATCGCAACCGTTAAACCAAATATGTGCTTTGGTGATTAATTCTTTTACGAAGTTTTTGTTGCCAAACATTTCCATTCCTACCCCTGAGTAAATTACTTTATGAGGTAACCGTTCGAAATAATATCCTCCTATTTTATTTTCGGTATAAGAAAATAGTGTTTTTGCATTCGCCGAGGTTGAATTGATCACATCGGGATATAAATTTAAACTGATCGAATCTCTGTATATAGGAAGAATATCCGAAGTTCCAATATGGCCGAATTCAGGGTCATTAGAATTTGCAAATGCGTAATTGATTGTGCTATCTCCATTGTTGAGAAATCTAGCAGACAAGTAACTACTGTGAAAATATTTAGAAGCTTGATTGCTGCTTGATCCTGGCAAGTTACTTGCCATTTGGTATCCAATATCCTGTCCCGCTATGAAAACACCAGTCCCAAGATCCATAAATCTTCTCATTATAGTGTAATTTGCGGGTCGTACAGGGGGATTCCCCCAACCCAATTGATAGTAAATGACTCGTGGTACTTTTTCATATTCATTCAAATACAATTTCTCAAATTCAATATCGCTCAATACAACATAGTCTTTACAAAGAAAACAATCCAGTGCGTCCGTAATGGGTTTCCATAAATTGACTTTACATTCTTGCCCGTTTGTTTGTTTTGCAGTATTATAGACTACCAGCGTATTGCATTCTACGGGTTGGCATATAATTTTTTTACGGATTGGATCGGTGCCACATACATTACTGGGAACCATTTGTACAGACTCAAATGACAACTCTCCAAATCCTGCAAACCCATTTGTTTGAATAATTATCCGAATTGATTTTTCCTCAGAGGACTCCAAACTCACAGCGATGCTATCCGATTTACTTTCGCCATCTATCAAGAACTCAGCATTCCAGAATTCGGGAATTTCCTTTTTAAAAGAAAATAAAAAATCACTCCGCTTTCCAGAAGAGTTAATAGCTGTAAAATCAATTTTCTGGATATCTCCTGGTTTCAACAACCAAGTAGAATCTTGATCATTACTTAAAGTCAAGCCAAGCTTTGTCTGGCTATCAATAATCTTTTGGGTTTCTGAAGTAAAATAAGTTCCATCAGAACCTTTTAAGATGGCTATGCATTCAATATTCAACGGATTTAACTCACTTGCTAAATCATAAGTATATTGAAGTCTTCTACTCGTTTTTACTTTTAAGGATCTTACCCATTCTCCCTGGCAGGGTGTGATTGCGTCTATAAAAACATTATTATGAATGTATTGATAATTATCAGATCCATCTAACATTTTCTGAAAACCTTTGATTCCATTGCTGATTAAATGAAGGTCCAAAATTGCAGAAGAATCAGAAAATCCAGGCATCGGATATAATTCAACTTCTATTTGAATTTTGCGACTTACAGAATCAAACAATGTCTTTATACCTAAATTCACAGGAGTATAATATTCTACAATGTTAAAATAACTCGATTCAAATTGATTGGCATTAATAATTCTACCTGAATTTCCATTCAAAATGGCACCCGGATATGAGTTGATACTATATTGAGATCGTATGAATTCGCCACAAGTAGTTCTCAAATCTCTTTGATTCAAATTAGCGGGCACTGCGAATGGTCCTGCATGGTAATTGATAATATTAGGAATACATGGCTTGTGTTCTTTCGTAATATTTGATAAAGCCTTGTCTCCGATCTCACAAATATTGCATTGAATTCCAGAAAAAACTTGTAATACCGGTTTAGCAAAAGTCTTATTCCGAGGTGCAATAAATGATGCTTGCGAAATTGAGTCCAAAAAAAATCCAAGCACCCAAAGGGCACACATGAATAATTTTAGCATAATTGCGATTTATTCTGAAGACACGAGAATCTCTAATATCGCTGCTTTAGGTATTCAAAAATCTAAGTTTTTTGAAAATTAATTTAAAACATCGCAGATCACGTGATTGATGTGACAAGACTTTCTCAATAGTCAGTTTAATAATCAAATTGCAGGAGAAATCATTCTTGATCAGGTTAATTTCCTGATGTTATTCAATAGCTCAATCAAAGGAATAAGCTCAATTCCATTATTCGTTTGAAAATGTTCACTTCCTGAATGCACGATGTACTTTTTTGATGGATGAATTGTTTCGCAAGCTTCATAATAACCACGATTTGCAGATAATTGTGATTTGCGTTTTATTTCAATGGCCCATTTTTCATTCTTATGTAATTCCAAAACAAGATCAATCTCGGCTCCACCGGGGGTACGATAATAATAACTAAAAGCATTGGGTGGCAAAAATTGAATTATATTTTCAATTACAAATCCCTCCCAACTTTTTCCTATGACTGGATCACCAAGCAAATCATTGAAATTTCGGATATTCAACAATGCATGACAAATTCCACTATCTCGAATATAAACTCGTGATGCTTTCACCAATCTTTTTTTTACATTACTGGTATATGGTTGGATTTTTCTGATCAAAAGCAGGTCAGTAAATAAATCTATGTATCGCGACACAGTTACATTCGAAACATCCAAATTGACCGCCAATTTGGATACATTCAACGACTGACCTTGGTGGTGCGCTAGCATTGTCCACAATCGTTCTAATGTTGTTGCAGGAATTCTAGGACCTAATTGAGGGATATCTCTTTCGAGGTAAGTTTTAATAAACTGTTGCCGCCACAACAAACTTGCTGTATCGTCTTCAGCAAGTAAACTATCCGGAAAACCACCCCTGGTCCAGAGTTGATTGATTTTATGATCCTCATTCAAGTAGTTTGTGAATTCGGTAAGGTCAATTGGACATAATTCGATAAACGCCAATCGCCCCGCTAAGGTCTCACTCGATTGTTTTAACAGGGTTAAGGATGCAGAACCAAGAAATAAAAATTGACCGGTTTTCTTTCCGCTTCTTTTTAATCGATCAATCACACTCCTGATAGGTATAAAAATTTCAGGCATTCTGTGTATTTCATCCAGAATAATCAATGTTTCGGGATTGTTGAAAACCAGGTCTTCTAAATGGTGAGCTTTTAACAAGTCTACAGGATTTTCCAGATCCAGGTAAATGGAAGGTTGATGCTTGGAAATTTCTAATGCCAGGGTAGTTTTGCCAACCTGCCTGGGCCCCAATAAAGCTACTGCCGGAAAATGTTTAAGCAGGGTATGAATCTTGTTGGATAATCTTCTAGGAATCATCTATGCAAATTTAACACTGAATATTAGATTTGCATAGATAAATTATTTTTTTCAACAAATTAATTATAGTTAATTGATTAATAGATATTTATGAATACAATTAATATATAATATCTTCATTACAGTAACGCTTCTTTAGGTTTTGATTGGATTCAACAATATGATCAGAAAAGGATTTAATTCCGCTCTTGGCCATTTCTTCTGTTCCAAATGTTTACAGATATCACGAACCCATAAACATGATGTGGGAAATTTTTTTCGCCTGCACCAGGATGTAAAAACCTACACACCAATGACTCGAATCTATATATCCAAACAGGAATCTGAGTTGTGATAACGGACTTCTACAATTACGCCTTCCCAATCTTCACACACACCACCTTATACTCCGGACACTTGGCAATGGAGTCGCTGATGTCGGAGGTGACGATGTTAACAAAAAGTTCAGGGAAGTGAAAGGTTGTGCTGATGACCCCTTGTTTGACTTCATCCGTTAAATGCGCATGGATGGTGATTTTTCCTCGTGCAGATTCGATTGAAACGGGATCGCCGTTTTGGATACCGTAATTCTGCGCATCGTTAGGATGGATGAGCACCACATCCTCTTTGATGATCTCAACATTTCCCGTACGGCGCGTCATGGTGCCTGCGTTGTAATGTTCCAAAACGCGGTTGGTGGTGAGAATGAATGGATATTCTTTAAAATTTTCCATGATTTCAGGAGATTCGACATATTCCCTAAATTCAAATTTTCCTTTTCCTCTTTTAAAGGTATCTGTATGTAAGATTTTCGTGTCGCTGCCATCGGCTAATACCGGCCATTGTTTTCCGTTTTCCCCAAGCTCATCCCACTTAACGCCTGCGAAAAAAGGAACGATTTGCGAAATTTCTTCCAGCATTGATTTAGCTTCATAATCCGCCTGTTTGTATCCCATCCGGTTCATGAGGTCTGCGATGATCTGGCCATCGGCTTTGGAATCGCCAATTGGCTTAACCACCTGCTGCACTTTCTGGATTCTTCGTTCTCCATTGGTAAAGGTTCCTTCTTTTTCCAGAAAAGATGCTCCGGGTAAAACCACATGTGCAAATTTTGCAGTTTCCGTCATGAAAATTTCCTGAACAATGAGCAAATCAAGTGACTCCAATGCTTTGGTCACTTTGTTTGTGTTTGGATCTGATTGAGCCAGGTCATCGCCCATGATCCACATCGCTTTAAACTTTCCTGCAAGGGCTGCATCGTACATTTCTGGGATTTTGAGTCCAATTTCTGAAGGCACATCGACCCCATAAAACGCACTGTATTTTGCTTTTACATCGGGCTGTGTAAGATCTAAATAACCAGCACCCTGATAGGGTTGAACGCCCATGTCGGCCATACCCTGCACATTGTTTTGCCCTCTTAGCGGATTGACACCACATCCTCTTTTACCAACATTTCCGGTGATCATGGCCAGATCTGCAATCAACATGACCGTGTATGTACCCTGATAATGTTCAGTAACTCCCAAACCATGGAAAGACATTGCCAAAGGTGCACTCGCATAGGCAATGGCTGCTTGCCTGGCCTTCTCGCGGGGTACACCGGAAACCGCTTCGAGCGCATCGATATTCAGATTCAGGATATTATTTTGAAAATCTTCAAATCCTTCTGTTCGCGAATCGATAAATTCCTTGTTGACCAATCCTTCTTTGACAATGTAATACAACATCATGTTGAGCACGGCAACATTGGTACCGGGTCTCAACTGCAAATGGATCGTCGCATATTTTGCAATTTCTGTGCGACGCGGGTCAATCACGATCGTGGTTTTCCCTTTCATCGCATGCTGTTTGAGTTTTGCACCTGTAACCGGATGACCTTCTGTAGGGTTAGCGCCGATGACCAAAATTGCAGAGGTATATTTCAGATCTTCTATCGAATTGGTTGCAGCCCCTGTACCGAATGTCCTTTGCATCCCCAATGCTGTGGGTGAATGGCAAACCCTCGCACAGCCGTCGATGTTATTGGTTCCAATAACAGCTCTGAAAAATTTTTGCATCAGGTAATTCTCTTCGTTGGTACAACGTGCAGAAGATACCCCGCCAATCGCATCCGGACCATATTTACTTTTTATCTCGTTGAATTTATCAACGATGAAATCGTAGGCTTCATCCCAGCTTACTTGTTCGAGTATCCCGTTTTTGCGGATCATCGGATGATGGATCCGTTCCGGATGGTTATAAAATCTAAAAGCGTAGCGCCCTTTTAAACAGGTATGTCCCTGATTGACATCAGCATTATAAGGTGCCTGAATGCTCAGAATTTTTCCACTCTTTACACTCACTTCGAGATTACATCCCACGCCGCAATAAGTGCAAACCGTTCTGACTTTATCCTGACCAACCAGTGCCTTCGACTGAAAGACATCGGAAATCGCAGACGTCGGGCAAGCCTGTGCACATGCACCACAGCTTACGCAATCAGATTCCATAAAAGTCTGATTCATACCTTTGATGATCTGGCTGTCGAATCCACGGCCCATTACAGACAAAACATGCTGTCCCTGGACTTCATCGCAAGCTCTCACACAGCGGTAACACATAATGCATTTTGACAAATCGGAAGTCATGTATGGATGACTCTTATCTTTCGTCCGGTCGAGGTGATTTTTTCCTTCCGGATATCTCACTTTACGAATTCCGACCCTGGCGGCAACATCCTGCAATTCACAATTTCCATTAACCTCACAGGTCAGGCAATCCAAAGGATGATCCGTCAGCACCAGCTCCATGATATTCTTGCGTAACTTCTGTATTGGTTCGCTTTCCGTTTCGATAATCATCCCTTCATCGACGGGAGTATGACAGGAGGCCACTGTTCTTTTTCCCGGCACTCCGGCACGCGATACTTCCACGCTGCACACTCTACAGGAACCAAAAGGCTCCAGATTGGGGGCGTCGCAAAGGGTAGGAATGGCCTGTTGATCGAAATGCCGCCTGACAAAAGACAATATGGTTTCTCCCGGAACGATCTCGTAAGATTTACCATTCACACTGGCGGTCTTTGCTGCAGTTTGGGTAAATAAATCGGGGGTCAGAAATTCCGTTTTCATGAACTGGCGATGTTGTGGATGGTAAAATTACGGTAAAATATTGATTTGATGATTATTAGGTGCCGCTTAAAGCTTGAAGCTTAAAGCTTGAAGCTCATGGTTTTGTACTTCTATAACTAATAAATCATTTATTCTTAATCTTTAGAATAAGGCTTCCTAATACTTTGGAGGTTTCGTGGCACAATAAAACACATTTCTCAACTTCCTCCATCTTAATGAGCTTCAATTTAACCGATAAGCCGTACTGATATTGCAATTCTTTCAAAGAGCTGTAAGCAATTTCCAAAAACCTTACAAATTCTTTATCTGTTTCCCTGCTACTTCCTTCAACTATATTAGAGGGAATAGAGATCGCTGCTCTTCTCATTTGTGCAGTTAATCCATACATTTCCTCTTTTGGAAAATGCTTAGTTATCAAGTAAGTTGCAACCGGTATCTCATCTGCCAATACGAAGGCTCTTAGTTTATTATAATCTCTCATAAAACAAATGTTTATCTGCCAAACAAACGCTAAAGCTAAATTGGAATATTTAATTACGTGAACTATAGAGCCGCAACTTATTTAAAAGGACAAATAATTGATTAATAAGTATCCATTTATTATTTAATGTTATTCCAATTAAAAGATTGCCTTTTTACACATTTACTATGATGATTTGCATTAAATGACTACAGCCCATTTTATGAAATGCCTAAATATCATATTTCATAATCCCAATCTCTGCATTAGAATTGAAAATATACCATATATTGTTGATTATCAATATATAATTTCCAATATATTGCAATAGAAAGGTGATGTACAAAAACCCTAAACAAAGCTTACTGCTTATTGCTTTAAGCTAAGAAACTGGATTCCATTGCATGAATTGGGATAATTCAAAAACACTATCAATAACTGCCAGATAGCTTCGAGCTTTAAGCTTTTAGCTTTTAGCTTTTAGCTTCTCTCAATTCCTCAACACCTTCCTGTGCTCCAACATATGCTGAATCCTCTCCAGCGTCTTTGGTTCCGAACACAGACTCAAAAACGCTTCCCGTTCGAGATCCAGCAAATACTGCTCAGAAACTTTCTGGGGCGCGCTCAGTTCACCGCCGCACAGGACATGCGCAATTTTTCTTGCGATATGAACATCGTATTCACTGGCATAACCGGCGCGTTGCATGGAATTTGCAGCTACGTATAAGGTGGCCAGTCCGCTCTGCCCCAGGACCTGGACTCCTGTTTCTATGGGTTGTACATAATTTTCACTTAAATGTAATACCTTTTCTTTGGCCTTACGAACGTTTGTTAGTTTTTGGATGCACACCGCATCGCGGCGGTCGTCGAGATAGCCCAAATCAAAAGCTTCATGTGCGGATGTGGATACTGCTGCCGTAGCAATGGTTTTAAATCTGTGGATAAGCTGTGGCATGTGCACTTCGCCTTCTTTCATTTCCTGACTGAGTCTTTTGGCAAATTCTTTGGTTCCGCCACCGCAGGGTAAAATGCCTACACCCATTTCGACCAGTCCGATATAAGATTCTGCATAGGCCACAGCAGCGTCGCAATGCAAAAGCAATTCGACGCCTCCGCCAAAAGTATAGCCCTGGCAGGCACAGACTACCGGAATGGCAGAATATCTGCAACGCATGGAAGTTTCCTGAAATAATTTTGCAGCTTCATCCAATTGTGAATATTCCTGTTGAAAAGCCATCATGCCTATATACAAAAGATTTGCGCCGACGGTAAAATGCTCGGATGTATTGCCGATGACGACTCCCTTCCATCCCTGCGTTTCTGCCAGATCTATGGCATATTGAATTCCGCGAAGTATGCCTTCGCCGATGATATTGTTCTTGCTTATAAAATTTACACACAGAACTTCATCGCCTATATCGAGAATTTGGATTTCATCATTTTGAAACAGATTGTTTTCTTTGCAACGTATCTTAAAATTTAATTCTTTATCGGATCCGGGAATGCTTACATAGTTTCCGCTTAATGGATTCCAATATTCCATTCGCTCCGATTCATTGCGGTAAAACTGCAAATTTTCCTGATCCGACATTTGCTGAATCCATTCCGGTACGGTGAATCCCGAATCATGGATCAATTCAATTCCCTGTTGAAAGCCCAAAACATCCCACAGTTGAAAAGGACCCAGCTCCCAACCAAACCCGCTGCACATGGCCTGGTCGATTCCATAAACGGTATCACATATTTCGGGAATTCTGTGTGCAACATATGAAAATAAAAAGGCCGTACTTCTTTTAATCAACAACGCTCCTTCGTCCTCCAATGAAATCAAGGTGTTCATTCTCTTTTGTAAATCATCAATCTGTTTGGACAATTGCAGGCTTTCCAGTTTTACCGGAACTTCCAGTTCATAACTACAGGTCTGCAAATTCAAAGCCCTTATTTTGCGTTTCCCGGATGCATCCAATTCATCCGTTTTTTCATAAAAACCTTTTCCGCTTTTGCCTCCGTAAAATTGGTGCCGGAGCAAAAATTCAAAGGCTTTTGATGGCGGAATATTCTGAAGCATCTCATCATCCAAACAATGTATTTTTAGACCCTGCAAAACTTTTGCAGCTGTATCTAAGCCGACCAGATCAGCCAATCGAAATGTTCCCGATTTTGGGCGACCCATTGCCGGACCCATGAGTTTATCTGCAACATAAATGGGAAGTCCGAGAGTTTCACAGAGCTCGATGACTTTCAACATATAGGGCAGAATGATCCTGTTGGCCACAAAGCCCGGACGATCCTTACACAAGACCGTTTGTTTCCCTAAATACCTCGATCCGAAATCCAACATAAAATCGATGACTTCGGGTTTGGTTTCGACACAAGGAATGATTTCCAATAATTGAAGATATCTGGGAGGATTAAAAAAATGCGTCGCGATAAAATGTGATTTAAAATCAGCGCTTCTGCCTTTCGTCAACATTGAAATCGGCAAGCCCGAAGTATTGCTACTGATGATAGCATCAGGACGTCGAACAGCTTCGATTTTTTCGAACAATTCTATTTTAGGTGGTAGTTCCTCGATGATGGCCTCGATGATCCAATCGCATTGTGCCAACTTATGAAAATCATCATCAAAGTTTCCCGTTTTGATGCGCTCTGCAAAATCCTTCCGATACAAGGGTGAAGGCTTAGAGGATAAACAGGATCGCAGACTCTCCTTCACCAGGATATTTTTATCAGGACCAGCCGCTGCCCGATCCAATAAAAGCACTTGAAATCCCGCTCCGGCCAGATGGCAGGCTATGCCGGAACCCATCAATCCGGCGCCCAGTACTCCAATTTTGCGTATGTGAAAACTTGCCAAAATTCATTTGTTAAGAGGTTTAAAAATAGGGTGGAATATTTAACTAATACTTTTTCTATTGACAAATATTTCTCAAGTCATTGGAAAGACATTTCTTGCATTTAAACATAGTTTTGGGTATTTTTGCAACTATGGAAGCACAAAGCATCAAAGCCGAATTAATAGAATGGTTAAAAGAATTAGATGATAAGAGTATTTTGACATCCTTGCTTCAATTCAAAAAATCCGCTGAATCTGGAGACTGGGTGGACAAACTTACACAAGAACAAATTGAATCTCTTGAAAGGGGTCTTTCAAACTTATATGATGGTAAAATCATAAGCACAAAGGACTTTTGGATTTCATATGGCAGGCAAGTATAATGTTAACTGGACTCTTGAAGCCAAGAACCAGGTTGATCAAATTTTATCATATTTGAGAGAAAATTTTAGCGAAAAGGAGTGCAATGATTTTTTAGATCTTTTGTTTCATTTTGAAAAAGCGATTACCTCTTTCCCAAAATTGTTTAAAGAATCGAGTGTTTACAAAAACTGCAGACTTGGTATAGTACATAGACATGTTACAGCAATTTACATATTCCGGGGAAAATCAATTACAATACTTACCATAATTGATAATAGAAGCAAACTTAAAAAATAAACTATTCTTATTGAACCTGCCATTTTAAACAGGTAAACTAAATCCTTCCGCAACTATAGAATATTTTGCATATGTTCGTACATTCAAAGAATATTTGCAAAATGGACGTCATCAACATTCAAGAAAAACTAAACTCCTTTGAAGATCATTGGAACCCCAGAATTTTAGCTGAACTAAATGGTCAGCATGTTAAAATTGCAAAGTTTAAAGGAAGTTTTATTTGGCATAAGCACGATTTAGAAGATGAATTATTTATGGTACTCAAAGGAAGGTTTACCATGGAATTCAGAGACCGGAAAGTCACCGTCAGTGAAAATGAAATACTCGTGGTTCCCAAGGGTGTCGAACATCGCCCGGTAGCCCAGGAGGAAGTATCGGTGCTTTTATTTGAACCGGCTGGGACCTTAAATACAGGTGATCAGCAAAATGAATTAAGCCGGAGTCAATTGGAAAAGATCTAAGCTTTCTTAAAAATCATTGATGCCTTTTTATTCTCCTTCTTCATTTAGCAATCCCAGCTTATGAGTTCACTACTAAAAGATTTATATACAACAGATTTTGTCAGGCAATTTGCAATTCGGCTTTCAGAAGTTGTTCCCGACGCGAATGAAAAGGAATTTATCAAAGATGTTTTCGACAAGGATTGGAAAAACAAAGAACTCAAACAGCGCATGCGGCATCTTTCTACCGTGCTTAAAAAGCAATTGTCGGCAGATTACAAAATAGCTTCGAAGCAAATCGTAGACTTGATAGAACACCTGCAGTTAAAAGGCATGCGGGAATTCAGCCTTGAGTTCATGTTTTTACCCGACTTTATTGAACAATTTGGGCTCCATGATTTTCATGCATCTGTAAAGGCGATGCAACACATTACTGTATTCACCAGTTGCGAATTTGCAGTACGTCCGTTTCTCATTCGTTACAGAGAACCCATGATGAAGCAAATGCTGGTTTGGTCAAAGCATCCTCATGAAAAAGTCAGAAGACTTTCGAGTGAAGGAACCCGTCCTCGCTTGCCCTGGGCCATGGCTGTGCCCTATCTCAAAAAAGATCCTAGTCCACTGATTCCCATTTTAAACAATCTGAAATCTGATTCCTCTGAAACCGTAAGAAGAAGTGTTGCCAACAGCATCAACGATATTTCGAAAGATCATCCAGATCTTGCCCTCAAAATTGTTAAAGAATGGAAAGGCATAAGCAGGGAGACCGATGCACTCATCAAACATGCCAGCCGCAGCTTGCTCAAACAAGGCCATTCGGAAATTCTGAAATTTTACAAACTGCACAAAAGCGATCACTTCAAACTCACAAAATTCCAACTCAGACAAACGAAAATCAAAATGGGTGAAGATCTTGAATTCACCATAAGCCTGGAAAATACCCGTCCGAAACCATCTACCCTTCGGCTGGAATACGGCATCTATTATCTTCTAAAAAACGGCCAACATTCGCGCAAAGTATTTAAAATCAGCGAACGCGAGATTCCCGGATACAGTCAAATTGATATCACCCGAAAACAAAAATTTAAACCCATTACCACAAAGGTATTTTATCCAGGAAAGCATAAAATTTCAATCATTCTAAATGGGAAGGAGTTTGGGGAGAGGGCTTTTAGGCTTTTAGGCTTTTAGGCTTTTAGGCTTTTAGGCTTTTAGGCTTTTAGACTTTTAGACTTTTAGACTTTTAGACTTTTAGGCTTTTAGGCTTTTAGGCTTTTAGGCTTTTAGGCTTTTAGGCTTTTAGGCTTTTAGGCTTTTAGGCTTTTAGGCTTTTAGGCTTTTAGGCTTTTAGGCTTTTAGGCTTTTAGGCTTTTAGGCTTTTAGGCTTTTAGGCTTTTAGGCTTTTAGGCTTTTAGGCTTTTAGGCTTTTAGGCTTTTAGGCTTTTAGGCTTTTAGGCTTTTAGGCTTTTAGGCTTTTAGGAAAAAACGGAGTCTAACGAATGTTAGTTCCATAATTGCCAATTATTTTTCATTATTTTTCAATCATAATTAGTCGAAATCGTATTCATTCTGAATAAATATTCTCAGCACCTTCAGGGGCTAGGTATTGGTAACTTCAAAACTATTTTTCTTAAACGCGATGAACATGCCTAATAACGACACCCCTGTAGAAATGATATAAAATACAAAACCAACGGCAATGGCCTCTTCAACGATACCGCCCACCATCGGAGCACCATACATAAAGCAAATTTCGCGGGCGCCTGCTCCCCCTATGGTTATCGGAATCATAGCCGCCAGGGAAGAACCCAAAAACAGCAACAGGTATGCACCCAAATGCTCTTGTTGTTGCAATGCATAAATGATTCCGAATGCTGAAAATATTTGCGCGAGTTGAACGAGCAATGAATAAAAAGCCAAACGAAATCGTATCGACAGGTACAATGGATCGATGAACCTGAGAAATATCCAACTACAAAGAAGGGATAACATCAATGCAAATAGTAGCCAATAAAAGTAAATTTTAAATGCACTCAACAGCAACATCAATAACAAAGCCCACTGCACCAAAGCAATCAGACCCGAAATGCGATCTGCCAATACCAATTTTATCAATTGTCCAATGGATAAAGGATATCTATCCTTTAACACTTTCATTTTATAGGCATCGCCGCT
The DNA here is from genome assembly GCA_016716185.1 of Saprospiraceae bacterium. NCBI lineage: Bacteria > Pseudomonadati > Bacteroidota > Saprospiria > Saprospirales > Saprospiraceae > Saprospiraceae bacterium. Next base: position 2,836,171 of record JADJWV010000002.1, read on the forward strand.
GATGCCTCCCGGTAGTAATAAATTGTAATACATGCTCTTCCAATACAAAAGCAGGTTTTCTTTCCATTCAAATGGAGGGCTATGCAAATTCACCAGGGACCTGAAACGCTCGGCAGAAACCCATTTTGAAAAAGCAAAACAACAGATTGCAAAAAGGAGCCAGATGGGATCGGCTTTGCTCAAAACAGAAAAAAAATCCCCCCAATTTATTTTTTGTGCGATGATCAAAATGATCGCCATGGAGATCAACAATTTGAGCGTCCATTTTAACCAACCCGGAAAGGTGTAAGTAATCATTTCAGCTTAAAGGGTTTCTTCACGGAGGCTGTGAACTTTCCGGATCCTGTACACTTTTTTACCCTGAGATTCATAGTAGGTTCGAAGTTGCATTTCGGAAAGTATACCGAGTACGATCAATTGCAACCCGGTCACCATCAGGATCATCCCTAAAATTAAAATCGGCCTTCCCCAGATATCATGTCCGGCTAACTTTTCACCAAAAAGATAGATCATGATCAACACTCCGATGAACGTGAACAAGACTCCCCATCCACCGAACAAGTGCATGGGTTTGTGCCTGAATTTTTTCAAATACAAGATCAACAAAAGGTCGCTTAAAACACGCATGGTCCTGTTGATGCCATATTTTGATTGTCCAGCATTCCGGGCATGATGCAAAACCGGAGTTTCATCCATACGGGCTCCTTCCAGATCGGCAAGAACCGGTATAAAGCGATGCAATTCTCCATAGATTCCGAGACTTTTAGCCAGATCCGATTTCATCATTTTCAGGGTACAACCGTAATCGTGCAGATGAACCCCACTGGCATTTCTGATCAAAAAGTTGGCTATTTTAGAAGGTATTTTTCTCAGAATAAATCCGTCTTTTCTGTTTTGTCTGATCCCTGCCAGCAGATCCAGATTTTTTGACTTTGCCATTTCCAGCATTCGGGGTAAATCAGCAGGATCATTTTGTAAATCGCCATCCATGGTGGCGATCCATTCGCCGGATGCCAGTTCGATTCCGGCTGCCAGGGCAGCACTTTGACCGTAATTTCTCCTGAATTCAATGATTTTCATATCTCGCTCCTTCAGCAAACTCAAGCGTGAAAGCGTATCGTCCCGCGAACCATCATCCACAAAAATCAATTCATACTTCAGGCTCTTTAAAGCAGCTCTGAGCCGGGATACCAAAGGTTCGATATTTTCGGATTCGTTAAAAACACATATGACTACTGAAAGCTCTACCATGATTTGTTTGTCAATTTCATTACATTTAAATACCTTCCGGTTTCAATAAAAACCGAATCTATTTTCACCCCGCTAAATTCAGGATAAATTTCCGGATCGACAATATAGATCGCTGTTGTATCTGTCGCATGAAGTTGTTGGGTGATTATCTGCTGATAATTCTGTGTAAGATAATACCTGGAGATCTGGTGCAATTCGGTATCGCCATAAATGTACCAGACAAACATTTTGTATTGTCGCATGACTCTTTCCGCATCGATTTTACAAGTGTAAGCTTTTTCGCGAACAGGCCTGACTTCCAATACAGTCAGGTTAAAAACAATTCTTACAGCCAACATAAAAATCGCCAACCACAGTATCCAGTTCTCTTTGGCTTTCCATAAAACCAGACAAAACAGAGTCAATAATAAAGCAGAGCCCAGCCAAACTGTTGTCATTTGGGGTATTTCATTTGCTGATTCAAATAAGGGCAGCCCAAAGCTAACGCAAGTTAGTAAAGCAGCAATTGATATGAAAAACTTTTGGAAAATAGCCGGTAAAAATTGTTCATCCTGAACCTGGTTTTGGTAAAAATGAATTACCCATAAATTAAATAGCGGAATGAACATCAACAAATATCTGGGATACACTTCTACCGAAAGCCAATAAACCGGTATATTGGCTGCCAACATGATCCAATTATATTTTACAAAATGATGCCCGCTGATCCAGGACCAGAATTTTTTCGTAAATATGAATACAACAAATAAAGACCAGGGTAAAAAGTGATACAATTGTTCGAATGGAAAAGTAAAAAAATGAACAATTGTTTTGAAAATACCATGGTGTGTAGCGGTCCTCCTCAAAGACTGATCGGCCAGAACAGAAAACACCTGATCTAAAGGCACATAAGCCATGTAAACCAAATAATAGGTCACAACGGGAAGCAAACCTATCACTGCACAACCGATGTGAATCCAGGTAAAGAATTTCCGTTTAAATTCTCCAAAAAAAGCTAGTGCCACAATCATACTTATCGCCTGGAAAACCAAGGCCGGTAATCCTTTCAACATAAAAGCAACCGAACAGAGCAAATAAGATAACAAGAAAAAATGCAGCCATTTGCCCTTGTTGCCAAAATGATAGAGCCACATGAAATTCAGAAAAATCACCCACGAAAAACAGATATCGATCAAACCGTACATGCTGTCCCAAAAAAGAATTCGTCCACTTGTTAGAAACATCAATACAAGTGTAATTCCTCTGAATCCATGCGCGTATCTTCCCGTCCAATAAAAAACAGTAGCAGCAAAAATCCCAAGAAAAAATAGATTGACCAGTCTGGAAGGCATTTCGCCACCGTGACCCATTACCAGCGTGTTCAAATAGATCAGCCAGTTAAACAGCGGAGGTTTATTCAAGTATAGTTCTCCGTTTAGAGTTGGGACTATAAAATTTCCGGAGAGCTTCATTTCCAGTGCTACCAGATTTCTGATTCCTTCGTCTCCAATGATCGGCAGATTTCCGAGGTTCAGTAAATATGCCGGGATCCCTAAAATAAGCGCCAGCAGGCCTATTTGGCGATTTGAAATGCCATGAGCCCGATTATTTATTATTTGAAAAATAGAATGGATTAGATTCATCTAAAAGATCCGTTTAATACAGTCGGTTTTTAGTTGGGAAAAATTTTCATGTTTTTGAAAATACGAGATCGTAGAGTTCGTCCACGGTAGCAATAGGTACAATATTCAGTTTGTATTTGGATGGGTCCCAGGATTTTAAATTGTATTTGGAGATGCACACCGCCTTAAATCCTATCCGTTTGGCTTCCTGTATCCTCGATTCAATTCTGGAGACCGAACGCACTTCCCCCGATAATCCCACCTCGGCTGCGAAACAAATCTGTTTATGCAATGCTTTATCTTCCAAAGATGAAATGACAGCGGCAACTACAGCCAAATCCATAGCCGGATCACTGACCCGAATGCCACCGGCAACATTGAGAAATACATCTTTTTGTGCTAATGAAAACCCGCATCTTTTTTCGAGTACAGCAAGCAACATCGCCATTCTCCGATTGTCAAATCCATTGGCCACACGCTGAGGGCTTGAATAGACTGCAGGACTTACCAATGCCTGGGTTTCAATTAACAAAGGACGCTGTCCTTCTATCGTCGCCGCAATTGCTGAACCACTTAAGAGTTCCTCGTTCTGCGACAGCAGCAATTCGGAAGGATTGGTAATGGCACGCAAACCATTGGCCTGCATTTCGTATAAACAGAGTTCATCAGTCGATCCAAATCTGTTTTTGAGTACGCGGAGGATGCGGTAGGAGTAATTTTTTTCTCCCTCAAAATGAAGAACCGTGTCGACCATGTGCTCAAGCAATTTAGGGCCTGCAATTTCACCCTCTTTATTGATGTGACCAATGATAATTACAGGAGTCCCGCTTTCCTTAGCAAAACGTATGAGTTGAAATGCACTTTCACGGATCTGACTGATGGATCCCGGAGCAGAATCCAGATCTTCGCTAAACAAGGTTTGGACGGAGTCAACAATCAGCAACCCGGCTTTCAGCCGAACGGCTTCCGCAAGAATACTTTGGACGCGCGTTTCCGATAACAAATAGCAGGATTTTGTTGAAGACTGAATGCGGTCAGCTCTCATTTTTATTTGTCCGCCACTTTCTTCTCCTGAAACATAGAGTACATTTTCCACTTTTACCTGCAAAGCCAATTGGAGCATCAGTGTAGATTTTCCGATACCCGGCTGTCCGGTTAAAAGACTGACTGATCCTTTTACCAGTCCTCCTCCCAGGCCCTTATCTAATTCCGGATCCCCGGTAGGAATTCTTTTTTCAGAAATAGAAGTGATTTCTTCCAATAAAACAGCAGATGGCTTTCCTGGCAAATCTTTAAAATCTTTCCACTGGCTGCTCAATTTTCCAGACACTTCGCGTTCGACAACCTCTTCTACCATTGAATTCCAGGATGCACAAGACGGGCATTTTCCCTGCCACTTTGGGGAAGTCACCCCGCATTCAGTGCAAACATATACGGTTTTTAATTTGGCCATCTGTCAGGTCTTATAATCTCAAGGAAAAGGCAAAACTAAGCAAATAGCGGATGAAACTGCCTGGAGATCATCGCCGAAGTAATGGTCAGATTTTTAAATGTCTGTGAAATTTCCAGACAAACAATTGCAGAAAATCATGGGATTTCCCATCAAATAACATTTTATTTTAATGTTTATAAAATTGAATATTAATAAATAGTAATTTTTTTTGGATTAAAAGAAAGAAATTATTAATTTTCGGAATCATAAGTGGAACTCTTTTTCCAGATTTTCTGTAATAAATAGCATAAGGGAGTATGGAAATTCGTTTCATATTTATGAATAAGTTATAAAAAAACTAAGTTTCAATTGGTTTTTTGGGGTTATGCGGGGTATCGTTCGCTAGGATGGTACCCTGCTTTTTTAATGATCTTTTATAGAAATTATTTGTTATTAATTATTCGAAGCAGCTGCTCAATTTCATCGGAATTTTTGATACTTCCGGGATTTATGGCAGTGCTTAATTTTGCAGTATGAATTTAAATCCATTAGCACCTGCCGTTGAAAGTTTGCTGTTTGTTTCTCCGCAACCGATAAGTCCGACGGAGATCAAGTATTGCATTGAAAACAGCAGATCAATCAGCATCAGTCTCGATGAAATAGAACATGCTTTATTCCAGTTAGCGGAACGATATACTTCCGATGAATACGGAATAGAACTTAAAGAAATAGCCGGTGGTTACCAGTTTTTGTCCAAACCAGCACATTTTCCGGTGATCGCTGAACATATCAAGATGACCAACCGCAAAAAACTTTCCAAAGCGGCCATGGAATCATTGGCCATAGTGGCTTACAAGCAACCTATTTCCAAGTCGGAGGTGGAGCAGATCAGGGGAGTCAACTCCGAGCACTCCATTCAAAAATTAATGGAGAAGGAATTGGTCGAGATTGTGGGAAGAAGCGAAGGTCCCGGTAAACCAATTTTACTGGGAACGACACAAAGGTTCATGGAATATTTTGGTTTAAAGAGCCTGACTGATCTTCCAAAGCTGAAGGATTTTGCGGTGCCCGATCAGGAAATAGGAGAGCCTGCCCCGATAGAAGTCGAAGCGAAAAACCCGGAAGAACCCCTTGCTGAAATAAATACCGATAGCTCGGAAGAATAAATATGGATGTACTTGTAAATCGGGTTGCACAGAGTGGATTAATCACCATTAAACTGGAAGATTATTATCCGGAGCATCCTGTTTTTGAGTTTGACTTAAAAGACTATCTTTTTCACGGCCTTATTTTAAAGGAATTGGATTTTAGAAAAGCCCTGAAAGAACATCCCTGGGATCAGTATAAAAATGCATACATATCTATTCATTGTTCTGCGGATGCGATCATCCCCACCTGGGCTTATATGCTGGTAGCCAGTTATGTTGCGCCCATTGCAACCGATGTTTTTTACGGTACTAAAAAAGACTTTTTAATCTATTACTATCGCGAAAAAATAAGGGCGATGGATGTCAGCATCTATCGGGATGCTAAAATAGTGATCAAGGGTTGCAGTGAAAAGGAAGTTCCGGCATCTGCTTATCTCGAATTAACTGCAAGACTTTTACCAATTGCTTCGTCGATCATGTTTGGCGAGCCGTGTTCGACGGTTCCGGTGTATAAGAGGCCGAAGGCTTAAGGCGTTAGGCTGAAGGCGTAAGGCTGAAGGCTTAAGGCTGAAGGGGAAAAGGGATTGAAGAGAATAAGGCGAGAAGCGAAAAGCGAAAAGCTTAAAGCTTAAAGCTATTAGATTGCGTTATACTACGAACTTTTGTTAGTCAATTTTACTAATAATCCATCAACTAAAAACTATCAACTAATTCGCTAAAAGCGAGAAGCGAAAAGCGAAAAGCTATTCGATTGCGGTATATTACGAACGATTGTTAGTCAATTTTAATAACAACCATCAAATAAAAGGCGAAAGACTAAAGACTAAAGGATTAAGGATTAAGGATTAAGGAGCCAAGCTTAAAGAGAAATTTTTAAAAATAAAAGTTCCATACTAACGTTTGTTAAAACGTGATTACTTTTATAAATATAATTGCGGCGATGGACTTTTAGAAGATTAAACTTTTGTTACCAGTCATTGAACCACCTTGCAAATAGATCCCGATTTCAAGATCATTTAATAGAAACTTTAAGTTACATGATATCGGGACTGCAAAATTCATGAATCAGCTATCCTACAATCCTCCTTGCTTTCTGCTTCTCGCTTTAAGCCTTTTCATCAATTCTCCTTCAAATGCAAACTCTGAATTGCTCCTGAAATGAAGAAAATTTAAATTAACTGCCAGGCCTCTTGATGTCGGAACTGTCAACTGAGAACTGTTAACTGCCAACTTCCTCAACTATCTCCATCCAGGATATTACCGAGTCCACCAAGGATGCTGCCTTCTTCGCGTCTGCGGAGTCCGCCATATTGAATGATCCGGGATGCCAGTCTGCTGATGGGTAAGGATTGAACCCACACTTTTCCAGGGCCACGAAGTACGGCATAGAATAAACCCTCCCCTCCGAATACCATATTTTTTACTCCCCGGATAAATTCGATATCGAAATCGATTCTCGAAGTATAGGCGACTACGCAACCGGTATCCACGCGCAAAGTTTCCCCGACTCCCAGTTCCAGTTCTTTTACAAATCCACCGGCATGAACAAAGGCCATGCCATCGCCTTCCAGTTTCTGCATGATAAATCCTTCTCCTCCGAAAATTCCAGTGCCCAATTTTCTTTGCAATTCGATACCTACGGATACACCCATCGCGGCACACAGGAATGCGTCCTTTTGAGCAATAACGCGATTGTCGAGTACACTCAAATCGAGTGGGATAATTTTTCCGGCATAAGGAGAAGCAAAACTCACTCTGGCTTTACCAGCGCTCTGATTGGTATAAGCAGTCATGAAGAGACTTTCACCGGTAAGCAACCTTTTCCCTGCGGAAAAAAGTTTACCCATAAAGCCACTTTCCTGTTGGGTGCCATCGCCAAAGATAGTGGCCATGTTGATGCCGTCTTCCATCATCAAAAATGAACCGGCCTCGGCAATGGCCGTTTCACCCGGATCCAATTCAATTTCTACATATTGCATTTCCTCACCGAAGATGCGAAAGTCTATTTCGTGGTTGCTGCGCATAAATATTTTTTTTGCAAAGGTAAGTTTTAGAGAATTTCATTGTTTGAGAAATTCTCAGATTGCAGAACATCCGCCATCTTTATAACAGTCTCATAATATTCGCCAATTATAAAAGGATAAAGACAGGGACAAAACTCATTCTACTTTTTCTCCGGGCTCGTACACTACCTGTTTGATCCTATTTTTAACCGGTTTTACGGTTTGCAGATAGCGGTAAATAGCCTTGAGTTCGAGGGTATCCATTCTCGAAAAAGCACCCCAGGGCATCGTACTTCCTTTGTGAACTCGTCCCTTTTTAAAGCGGGCAATAAATGCATCTTCCGTCCACTGTGACATAATACTGGTTTCCGGATCAGGGGTAATGTTTGGCGTTACAAATGTTTTTCCCTCAGAAAATTCATCCGGAGGAAATACCGTGCCACCCGCAAAAGGTTCACCAACAAAAGCTCCGCTTTTTAAATCCCGTTCCGTATGGCAACCATTGCAGTTGGCCACAGAATTTGCCAGGTATTTGCCGTATTCAGCCGTTGTATCGATGGTCACTGATTTTGGAGGATCTCCTTTTGTGCCTTGAGGTTGGATGACCCCAAAACTCATTAATGCTTTACCAAGCATACTTAAAGAAGTTTTTGGAACGGCATGGTTAACAGCCGGTTGGGAACGAAGATAGGATATGATGGCGGTAAGGTCCTCATCGCTCAACTCCGCAAAGGGCATAAATGGAAATATGCAATTACCATCCTTGCCAACCATATGCCTCATAACCCTGGCTAATTCCTGGTCTGTGAAATTACCTATACCAGTCTCTGCATCCGGAGTGAGGTTGGGCGCTCTGAATGTGCCTGGAGGAATGGTTAAAGACCAGCCGCCACTGAGGGGGATCACTTCACCATTTTCTACATCTTCAATTTTATCCATCGGAACATGGCAGGTTCCACAATGGGCAGGCCCATAGGCCAAATGTTTTCCCCTGGCGATCACAGCACTGTCGGTGCTGGCTTTTATTTCAGGCAAGGGAGCCTCGAATTTCTTGTCCCAGGTCAATTGGATGTAGATAAATACCAGGGCAATTACGCTGATAATTCCAATAACCAGCCACTTGAAAATTTTGATTAAAGCCTTCATATGGAGTTGATTTTGTTTCGAAGAAAGCAAAAATATCGCATTTTATTATCAGAATAAAAACAATTTCCCAATTTAATATGGAAAATCCCAGAAACGGGGAGGCAGAAGGGGTTTTTATACCCCGGAAAATAAGGTTCTTTAAACTTATACTTTAGTTAAATTCTTATGATTTAACATCTTATCAATCGCAAACTTACATATATGAAATACTCCATTTTAATAAATTACCCTGCACTGTAATTCTTTTTCAACATTGGATTTAAGCTGTTCAAACTGCTATAGCTTTACAGTGCTTTTGCCATGGTAAAGAAATAATACCGTGGATCAGGGGGTGCTTTTGAACGGGGCATCCCTTTTTTTTTGACTTTTGGACCTTTTGACCTGTAGGTAAATTCAAAACCCAATTTATTAGCATGCGGGAGTTCATATAATTTCACCCCTTCGGGGTTTTGTTCCAGAATAAAATATAAATAGAATTTTTTATCCGCAACACTTTCGCTCTGAGCTCAATCTCAATTCTGTTTTCTTATGCCTTTTTTATTATACCTACGTACCTTTTTCCCTTTGGCCTTCAGCCTTAGGCCTTAGGCCTTAAGCCTTAGGCCTTAAGCTTTAAGCCTTAGGCCTTAAGCCTTTTAACCTCTATACCTTTCAGCTTGCCATGAACTTACAAAATCCTCGAAATCATAAAGTAACTCATCAAGCTGACAATTACGATGCTCCACATATTTATGACAAATCCGGCGCGCAACATCGATCGCATGGGAATTTCTCCACTGGCAAAAACGATGGCATTGGGAGGCGTGCCCATTGGCAACATGCCGGCACAGCTGGCGCCTAATGCCATGGGTATTCCTAAATACAAAGGGTGGATATTTAAAGAGATTGCAACAGATGTAACAATGGGTGCCATGACCAAAACTTGTGCAATGTTGCTCATGACTTCGCTTAAAAACACTGAAACTGTGGTCACCAGAAAAATGAGCAGTAATAAATGCTCGGGTGCTGTTCTTGAAATAAACTCTCCCATACGCTGCATGATCCCGGTTGATTCCAGGCTTTTGGCAAGAGCCAATCCGCCACCAAACATCAGCAAAATACCCCAGGCCATTTTGGTGGTGTCTTTCCATTCCAACAAACTAACGAATGTTTGTTCCTGAGAAGTTTCTGATTCTTTTCCCGAGGGTACGATAAACAACAGCATGGCCGCAAAAAGTGCAATACCCGTATCACTTAAGTTCCAACCCAGATACGTTATAAATAAATCTTTAGTGATCCATAACAAGGCTGCAAAACAAAATACAACAAACACTCTTTTTTCAGCTTTTGTCCAAGGGCCCAAAGCTTTCAGTTCATTTTCAATAAAAGCACCGGCTTCATCCCCCGGTGTGTGGTCAATTTTAAACAACAACCTGGTAAAAGAAAAATACATCGCTGTCAAAATGATGACTGCGATTGGAAAACACAATGCAAACCAACTTACAAATGTGATGGAACCTTCCAATTCTGAATTGACGTATCCAACGTAAGCAGTATTGGGGGGTGTGCCTATGATGGTGGATATTCCACCAATGTTGGAAGCATATGCAATGCTGAGTAAAACTGCTATTTGAAGTTTTCTGAATTCCTTTGAATTGATTTGATCTTTCAATACATGTATAACAGACAGTGCAATAGGATACATCATCAGAGTCGTAGCGGTATTGGAAATCCACATACTGATGCAAAAAGCAGAAACCATAAACCCAAGAAGGATGCGATTTAATGAGGAACCTGTTTTTGTCAAAATAAACAAAGCGATCCTCTTGTGCAAATTGCTTTTTTCAATGGCAAGTGCAAGAAAAAAACCTCCCATAAATAAAAAAATTATGGGATCCGCGTAATGCGGTGCCGTTTTATTTAAAGTCTCAATTCCCAGCCATGGAAACAGTATCAAAGGAAATAAGGCTACTACCGGCATAGGCAACACTTCAAAAATCCAAAAAGAAATCATAAGTATTGCACAGCAACTCAAGCGGAGTGCACTTTCATTCAACGCAAATGGATTTGTCAAATAGTTGAGCAGGATCAGCAAAAAAATCAAAACCAGGGTGGCAAATTTAGAATTTGAATTTTCGAATTTTCTACTCTTCGAATTCTTGTTTAAACTATCCATTTTATAAACGACAAGAACCAGAGTGGTCCTATTTCATTTTGGCTGCTGCACCCCGCAGCCCGGCTCTGATGTTGATGGCTTCCACGCCCACAGAAAATGCCATGGCAAAATAAATGTAAGCTTTTGGAAAATGAAAGTGCAGGCCTTCTGCAACCAGTGCAGTACCGATCATGATCAGGAATGCAAGTGCCAAAACCTTAACTGCAGGATGTTTATTTACAAAATTGGCAATGGAACCCGATAACAGCAACATGACTAAAACCGATACAACAACAGCGGCAATCATGATGTACAAATTACTCACCATTCCAACAGCAGTGATTACAGAATCCAGAGAGAATACAATATCAATCAGAATGATTTGCATAATGATGCTGTTGAAGCTGATTTTGGCAGGAATATGAGCATCTTCTTCCTGACTGCTGGCTTCCTCTACTTTATGGTGAATTTCTTTTACACTTTTAAAAATCAGGAACAAGCCTCCGAGTAATAAAATCAAATCTCGTCCCGAAAGCGAATAAGTATGCACCGTAAATAACGGTGTTGTGAGTTTCATGATCAGGCTGAGCGAAAAAAGCAAAGCTATCCGGGCAAACAAAGCCAGAAAAAGTCCAAGTTTTCTACCCCTTTCCCTTTGGTCTTCGGGAAGTTTATTGGTTAATATGGAAATAAAAATGATGTTATCAATTCCTAAAACGATTTCCAAAGCCACCAAAGTGATAAATCCTACCAGTAAATCGGGATTTAAAAAAGCATCCATACATGAATTTTAACAGACTGCAAGTAACAAAAAAACCAGTAAATACGGGATTGATAAAAACAAAAAACCCCGAAAAATGATTCCCGGGGTTCTTTTGTGTTATCGAAATCTAAAAAACTTATCCGCGAACTTTCATCATATTTTTTACCTGCTGGATGGAACCATTTTGCAACCTCACGTAATAAATTCCTGCAGGTGCCTCTTCCAGATTGCATTCAATGTCATATTTGCCGGCCTGCATATCTCCGTCAACCAAGGTTTTGATGACCGATCCTTCGTTGTTGATAATCTGGATCATCGTATGACCACCAAATGTTTCAAATTTAATTTTGGTGCGATCGACGAATGGATTAGGATATGCATATACCAGATTTTCACCCAGTTTCGTATTGTTATCGTGGACGGATGTCGGGATGCAATTGCTTTGATCGAGTATGGGCAGTTTCTGATAATTGCGCAGCAATACCGTTTCCAGATCCGGATCAGGTACGCAAAACCAGTTTCCTAATATCGAAGCATAAACCGATCTGAAATCGTATTGCATGGGCAAATTGGAATTTGCTTTGGAATTTGGATCGATCACAGGATTTGTTCCCACAACCCCCGGGATGACTTTGGCACCAAAAACAAACATCGGTTGAGCAGCGCCGTGGTCGGTTCCACCGGATGCATTTGAAATAATTCTCCGGCCAAATTCGGAGAAGGTCATACCCAGTACACGGTTTTCCATACCCAGCAATTTAACGTCATCCATAAAGGCACCGATCGCATCGGAAAGCCCTTTCAACAAATTTGCATGGTTACCCGTGCTTTTATCATTGACATTTGCCTGATTGGAATGGGTGTCGTAACCTCCGGTGCTTAACCAAAAAATACGCGTTTTGATACCTCCTGAAATCAACTTCGCTACAATACCAAGTTGCTGACCTAAAGTGTAGCCAAGTTCACCGCTCTTCGGGTACAATTGAGAAAGGTTAGCTCCTTTGTCGGCTGCCCCTTTTACAGAGTCTCCGAATTTATCTGTTTGTCTTTGCACTTCCCTGACATAAGCCAATTCTTTGCCTAAATAATTGGATGGAGCGGGGTCGACAAATAAACTACCCGTAAGATTCAGCGGATCCGAGGTGTTTGAAATGGAAATGGCCATCGGAACTCCCTGATTTTGTAATCCTAAAACGACGTTTCCACCCATCCGGATTCCCAATGGATCGGGCATATCGGTGTTTGGAAAACCTACCGGATAATTCGGATATTCATAAGCCAGATATCTGCCGGCCCATCCTGAATAAAGGAATTCTGTGGAGTCGGAACCAGTCATCATGATATCCGTTGCACGGAAATGCGAATAATTAAATTTCGTATATCCTACGCTTTGAATGACAGAAAGTTTACCCTCATTATAAAGGTCATACATACGTGTCATAGCCGGATGCAAAGCTGTGGCACCATTGGTACCCCCAAGTTTTAAAAGTTTATTTTCAGGAACCAGAATTCTTTCGCGAATTGAAGGAAGAGCAAGTGCGGCATATTGATCAACAGGAATCACGGTATTCAATCCATCATTACCACCGCTTAATTGTACGATGATCAATACGCGGTCTGTTTCGTACAGGGAATTGTGCAAAGCCGATAGCATCGGACTGGAGGCGTGGGCTGTAACTGTAATTCCACCAACCGTAACCGGAACTGTTTGTAAAAACGATCTTCTTTTCATATAAATGTTTTAAAGGAGATTAATGATTAAAAAATTAACAAAGATGGAATTCTGCTGAAGACATGATGTAAATGAACAAGTCCTGCAACATTGTTGGAACTCTTTTGGCCTCTGGATCCGTTGTATTTGGATTAGCCAGATACACTTCCCAGGCGTCGGTCCAATAATAATCAGTGGATTGACCCAAAAGTAAATAGTTAGTTTTCAACTGGTCTTTTACCGATTGTGATACCGCAGCGCCAAGCAACAATTCTACGGCTTCTGATATTAAATCATTTGGATCCGATGGATTGGCAAATCTTTTGACAAAGTCAACCCAATTGTATTTGACTGTAAATCCGTATGATGGACTGGAAGCTCCACCATAGGTATTGTTTTTATTGAGAGAAAAACTGCTTCTCGAAAACGTTTCATAACCTGATTTTCTTACAGGATATGTCGATGTATCAATCCAAAATTCGTAATACGATGGCGCCTGGTAATAGGCAGGCCATCCGGCCACATTGGGAGGATCATTCACATCCTGACCGGCATTAACATTAAATGTATGGACTCTGTTCCACATGTAGTATTGTGCCTCCAGTTGTGCACTTGTTGGAATCGGGTATTGTAAGGCTCTCACAATACCTACGTGATATTCAATGGCACTCTTGATCATACAACCCCTGTGTTCGGGTTTGAAGAAATATTCTGAACCCAAGAGGGCTTTGACCACATAATGCATTTGATCGGGATCATTGGTATATTGTCTGAATATTTCAGCAAGTGGCTCGATAACTTCTGCTTCGATTTCCGGAGTGATTTCATAATAGACGAAGAAATTCCATAGTCTTCTGCAGATGTATTTCGAAACTTCTTCAGTGGCAAAGATCATTTCGATTAAATCATCCAACTCCTTGAATGCCCTTTTTTCCTCTACGGTTTCGAAAGGTGCCTTATCTTTTTCCTCAATGCTTGTATCGGTGATGATGACTTTATTTCCGTAAAATGCCGAAAATTGCTTGGGATTGGTATCGTGATTATTTTTGTTGAAGCCTTTTGTGGGGAGAATATTCAGATTATTTGCACGGGTCACCAAAGTCCATCCCGTCAATACCCTGGCTGCCGCCTTTACATCATCTTCTGTATATCCTGATCCTGGTCCTTTTCCCACTGTAAACAATTCCTGAAGTTCCCGGGCATAGTTTTCATCCGGTGCAGTTTTGGTATTTACATTTCCATTTAAATAACGCAGCATCCCCGGATCCAGGCTGATATCTTTTATCAGTTGCTTATAGTTTCCAAAGGCATGTTTTCTGTAGAGATTCTGAGTAAAAAAAACACTGTTCGAATTTTCAACCACGCTGTCTTCGATGACCAGAACGGTTTGATAGAATTGGATCATTTTTTCATAAACGGTTTGTTCCTGATGGATCATCAATCCAGTCCACCAGTTTTTTAAACTCAAACGCCTGTTGTTGCTGGGACTTGCCACCACATTCGCAGGAATTGGGGTATTCACCCAGGTTTTGCCCCATTCGACAGCGTATTTATATTGACCGGAACCGACAGGATCCTCATATTTTTCCAGCGTATCAAGATCTGGATTTGCATTATTAAAATAAGCTCTGACCGGTGGGTCTGGAATCTGTGGTGTTTTCGGAACCAGCAGATCTAAAACTTCCTGAAAGGATTTATTTTTAAAAAATTCAAGATCAGCATGGCTCACGCCAAACATTGACCTTCGGAGGAGGTGGAGTAACTCCGGCTTTCCGAAAGGGCCGGAAAAAGGTTTTAATAGTCCCATACACGATTGTTTTAATAGGTAAAAATACGAGTAATTAACACTTTATTTATGAAAATACGAGAGATTAATGGGTTGGGTTGCTCAGCTATCATAAATAATAAAGGGCACATCCTTTATCTTTGCCGATCAAATATATAAATTAAATAAAGAATGCCGTATTTATTCACCTCCGAATCCGTTTCAGAAGGACATCCCGATAAAGTTGCCGACCAGATATCCGATGCACTCATCGATCATTTTTTAGCTTATGACAAAGAGTCTAAAGTCGCCTGTGAAACTTTGGTAACTACCGGACAGGTCGTACTTGCCGGAGAAGTAAAGTCTAAAGCTTATCTCGATGTACAGGAAATTGCCAGAGAAGTCATCCGTAAAATCGGTTATACCCGTTCAGAATACATGTTTGAAGCCAACAGCTGTGGAGTTTTTTCTGCTATTCACGAACAGTCTGCCGATATCAACCGCGGTGTAGACCGGAAAGTCAAAAAGCAGAATTTTGAAGCCAGAGCCAACGCACAGGGTGCGGGAGACCAGGGGATGATGTTTGGGTATGCTACCAACGAGACCGATACGTATATGCCTTTGCCCTTGATGTTATCACACCTGCTGTTGCAGGAGTTATCTAAAATCAGAAGGGAAGGAAAAGTGATGACCTATCTGAGGCCTGATGCAAAAAGCCAGGTAACCATTGAATACAGCGACGATCATAAACCACTCCGAATAGAAGCCATTGTGGTTTCTACCCAACACGACGAATTTATATCTGCGGGAAAAGGAATTCAAGCCCAGGAACTGGCCGATTTAAAAATGTTGAAGCAAATCAGAGAAGATGTCATTCAGATTTTAATTCCCCGGGTAAAACGGAAATTGAATACCTCTTTAAAAAAGTTATTTAATACGGATATAACCTACCACATCAACCCAACAGGAAAATTCGTTATTGGCGGCCCCCACGGAGACACCGGATTAACCGGCCGAAAAATTATCGTGGATACATACGGAGGAAAAGGTGCTCATGGAGGAGGCGCATTCAGCGGAAAGGATCCATCCAAAGTCGACCGCTCTGCTGCTTATGCTACCCGCCACATTGCAAAAAACATGGTTGCTGCCGGTTTGTGCGATGAAGTCTTGGTGCAGGTTTCATATGCCATCGGGGTTGCACGTCCCTGCGGTTTGTACATAAATACATTTGGAACCAGCAAGCTTAAAATGAAAGACAGTCAACTGGCCAAGCGCATAGAGAAATTATTCGACATGCGTCCTTATGCCATTGAACAACGACTCAAATTGAGAAGTCCGATTTACTCTGAAACAGCAGCTTACGGACATATGGGAAGGCCATCAGAAACTGTTTTAAAAACGTTCAATGCCGGAAAAGCCAATGAAAAAACCGTGAAAGTGGAGCTTTTTACCTGGGAAAAACTGGATTATGTTCGGAAGATCCGGCAGGAATTTGGTTTAAGAGGCAAAGCCTGAAATCCGTTTTCATCCATCTTCCTTCATAAGCATGACATACCTGATTGAAGTTGCGAATGACCGTATTTAAAAGCGGATCATCAATATTCTCCTATGGCCTGGACTTGAATTCAGACTTCTTTATTGAACCCAATCTCTGCATTAGAATTGAAAATATACTATATATTGTTGATTATCAATATATAGTTTCCAATATATTGCAATAGATAAGGAGATTTACAAAAACCCTAAACAAAGCTTATTGCCTATTGCTTTAAGCTAAGAAACTGGATTCCATTGCATGAATTGGGTTGAATAAAGTCCTTTAAAATATTTCTGGTCCACATTTCCCTGTATAGCTTTGCAAAATGGCCAGAATCAGGATCAAACAGATTGCATGCTCGAATTGCCAGTATCTCTTTAACAAGGGTGAAAATTTTTGTCCAAACTGTGGCCAGGAGAATCACCATCCCAATCAGCCTCTTCGTCACTATTTCGCCGAACTGATTGAGACCTTACTACACCTGGATTCAAAATTCTTTGTAACCTTAAAGACCTTGTTGACCAAACCGGGCCAGGTCTCCAAAGAATACAATCAAAATAAAAGGGAGCGCTATATGCCTCCTGTCAGGCTTTACGTCTTTGTGAGTTTTGTCTTTTTTTTAGTCCTGCAATATCAACCAGTGATTCGGGTGAACACTGATGAACCGGATGAAAATGAGATGATTGGAACCCCATTGGATAGTTCAAATAAAAATAAGCATTCAGATACGAAGATCGACAGCTCAGTTGCGAAAGAAGGGGCATTGATATTTGATAGCATTCAAGCTCAAATCGACGGCCAGGATGTCTTCGAAAATACTGGGGATACGATACCAGCGAAAAAAAAACGCAAAAGTTTATTAAATTTTAATATTTCCCAAGCACAACTGGAAAAGATGAAGGAATTCAATCCAGCCCAAATAGATTCCTTTATTCTTTCCGAAGATGGAACACCAAACTTTTTTACCCGAAGAATAATAAAGCAGATGATCAAATGGTCAGAGCATCATGAAAATCTTCTCGATAAATTTAAGTCCACAATCCTTAAATTTTCTTCGACATCTTTATTTTTTCTGATGCCTATTTTTGCGTTCATCTTGTATCTATTGTATTGGAGGAGCAAAAGAAATTATTATGAGTTTCTTATTTTTTCTATTCATTTCCATATACTGGTATTCATCGTTTTAAGTTTTCTCTTCATCATTCAAAGGTTAATACCAATTCCTGTTTTGATCAATTTCACCCTCGTTTTTGGAATATACATTTATCTTTGGATGGCAATGAAAAATCACTTTGGGCAATCCCATGGAAAATCTTTTTTAAAATCATTTTTAGCCGGAGTGACTTATCAGTTTGTGGTTTTAATAACTGTCATATTTATTTTTTTGGCTGGCTTTTTATTTACTTAATTAAAATATAATCGGAGATTAATAAAATTGAAACATGATCAGCCACATCGAACATATAGGAATTGCAGTCAAAGATCTCAAGATTGCTAATGAAACATACGAACGTTTGTTAGGAATTCCTCCCTACAAAGAAGAGACCGTTACTTCCGAACATGTTGTCACTTCCTTTTTCTTAAGTGGAAATCAAAAAATAGAATTGCTGGAAGCAACCCATCCCGAAAGTGCCATTGCCAGATTTATTGAAAAACGAGGAGAAGGCATCCATCACATTGCATTCGAAGTGGATGATATATGGGCAGAGATGGAGCGTTTCAAAAATGACGGATTTACCCTATTGAATGAAATTCCAAAACGCGGTGCCGACAACAAATGGGTTTGCTTTATACATCCCAAATCTGCACACGGCGTGCTTATTGAATTGTGCCAGCAAATAACAGAAGATGAGTGTTTATGAAATCTGTTTTGCTGTCGTTGGTGGATTTCTTGCAGGATGCATCAATACACTTTCCGGCAATGGTTCTGTCATAACCCTGGGCTTTCTTACCGGAGTCATGGGGCTTCCCGGCAATGTCGCCAATGGCACCAACAGAATAGGCATCATTACGCAAGGAGCAGCCAGCCTTGAAGCTTTTTTCAGGCATCAGAAAATTCCGTTAAACGCAAGTTGGCGATTGTTGATCTGGGGTTTTTTCGGAGCCATAGCCGGTACCCTGGTTGCCATAAAAATTTCAGCTGATCAGTTTATTTTGATATTTAAATATCTCATGCTGGTGCTGCTGATATTTATTCTCGTCAACCGCAAGCAGGCCCATCATGAAGCATTTCCTGAAATTAAGATGACGCCCTGGTTGTACATACCTGTGTTTTTTGCTTTCGGCTTTTACGGAGGATTCATACAAATGGGCATGGGAATTTTTTTACTGGCCTTTATGGTTTGGTATATGAAATTTCCAATCATCGAAGCCAACGCTTTAAAAATAATTATGGTCACTTCTTATACCGCCCTAGCCCTCCCTATTTTTCATTTTGCGGGATTGGTGAATTGGAAAATAGGTCTAACCATTGCCTTGGGCCAGGGTTTCGGTGGATGGCTCACTGCCAACTGGGCCAGCAAACTGCCCAACGCTTCTGAATGGGCTTATCGCTTTTTAGTGGCGATCATGATTTTTACACTGTTGAAACTATTTGGTTTACTAGATTGGTTATTTCAAGCATGAATCCTTTAATTAAGAGCTCGGAAATTTTTGATAGAGAATATAGACAACTCAACCCAGCCCAAAAGTTGGCAGTGGATACTTTGGACGGACCTCTACTGGTAATTGCAGGGCCCGGAACCGGGAAAACCCAAATTCTCACGATCCGCATTGGAAACATTCTTTTAAAAACAGATGCAGATCCAAGAAACATTCTATGCCTGACCTATACAGAATCGGGGGCGGCCAACATGCGCAAAAGACTCATCCAGTTTATTGGAGCCACAGGATATGAAGTAACTATATCAACCTTTCATGCATTTTGCAACAATGTGATCCGCGAAAACCCTGACAGCTTTCTGCATTATAGCGATTACGAAGTAGTCTCAGACTTAGAGAAGAGTGAGATCTTGTTAAATCTATTTCAAGGTCTTGATAGAAACAATGTTCTTTATAAGTATAATGGGAATTATAGTTTTGAATTTTACAAACTCACCTCCTTCTTTGATTCCATTAAAAAAGAAAACTGGGACTCTCAACAGATGTTGCAAGACATAAATCAATGGGTATCAAAACAGAGAGAAAGTGATGAATTCATCTATAAACGTAAATCCGGTGAAAATAAAGCCGGAGATTTTAATTCTAATAAATTTGAGAAGGAAATCATCAGAAGATTTGAAAAGACCAAGGCAGCAATTCAACTCTATGAAAAATACCAGGATGCATTAGATGCCATCCAACGTTATGACTATGAAGATATGATCAAATGGGTGATCAAAGGGTTTGAATCTGATGAAAGCCTCCTTCAAAAATACCAGGAAAGGTATCAGTATATTATGGTCGATGAATATCAGGACACCAATGGAGCCCAGAATAAAATACTGTTTCAATTACTAAACTATTTTGACAGACCTAATGTATTTGCAGTCGGTGATGACGATCAGGCTATTTTCAGATTCCAGGGTGCGAATGTTCAGAATATGTTTGATTTTGAGCATTTGTATGCTCCTGAGAAAATAGTGTTAACAAGAAATTACAGATCATCGCAAATTATTCTGGATACTGCAAAAAAAGTTATCGAAAACAATAAGGAACGACTTATAATAAAAGATGCAAGCCTCAATAAAGACTTAATAGCTTCCGGAGAGCATGCCGGCGAAATTATTCGTCCCATTTTTACGAAATATACCGATCAACGATCGGAAGTTCTTCATGTATGTCAACAAATAAAAACTCTTATTGATAACGGCACAACTCCGGAGCAAATAGCTATTCTATATAGGAATAATAAAGAAGCTGAACCTTACATCAAATGGTTTGCTGCCGAACAGATTCCTTATCAAACCAGCAAGCAATTAAATCTGCTTCATGATTTGATGTTTCAGCATATTTATAATCTCCTGGCTTTTTTAGTCAAAAATAATGCTGCTCCATTTCAGCAAGATGATTTGTTATTTAAAATATTGCATGCCCCATTCATTTCTCTAAATTGTGAAGAAATTTCCAGACTTGCCTATTTTCTGAGCAATGAGAAAAAAAAGCGCCAACAAGAACAGGAACGAGAGACACCAGGTCCAGATTATTCTTTAATGACTTTGATGGGTGATACCAGCCGATTATCTCAAGCCGGGATCCAGAATTTCAATGGGTGCCAGGAATTGAGTGCACTGCTCAACAAATTTCAAAAAGAAATTTACGATCATACACCTCAGGTTTTTCTTGAAAAACTACTTTTGGAATTTAATGTCCTAAATTTTATTTTATCGAAAGAAAACCGGGTTGAATTGCTTAATGTATTAAATACATTTTTTGAATTTATTAAATTGGAATCTCAACGAAATCCCAAATTAACCGTTGAACAATTAATTTACAATTTGGATTCATATCAATCTAATAACATAGGGATACCACTCATCCCTTTTGGTGGTTCCCTAAAGGGAGTCCATCTGTCCACCTTGCACAAAGCAAAAGGTCAGGAATATCAATACGTGTTTATGATCAATTGTACTCAACAAAATTGGAGTGCAAAAAATGTAACGCATTTCAAATTACCAGATTCTTATATTAATCAGAATATTGGAGCTGATGAAGATGATCGACGTCTTTTTTATGTTGGAATCACCAGAGCCAAATGCGGGATATATTTGTCCTATGCCGCTGCCAAAGAAAAATCAGAACATGTGCCTTGCAAATATATTTCTGAGATGTTTGAAAGTGGATTGATGGATGAACGGACTCATATGACCGATCCGATCGATTACAGCACGCAACTCGTTGTTGACATGAGCCCCATAAAGAAAGATTTTAAAGAATTGGAAGATGACTACTTTAACCATTTTTTAGAATCATTTTATTTAAATCCTACTGCGCTCAGTAAATATCTAAATTGTCCTCTTTCATTCTATTATGAAAATGTATTGCGTATTCCCGGCGCACGAACTCCAGCTCTTGGTTACGGAAAAGCTGTACACGACGCATTTGAGCAATACATGAAAAATACCATGTTGAGAAAAACTGTTCATAAAGAAGCCTTATTGCGTTATTTCAATAAAGGGATGGAAAAAGTTCATTCCCATTTTACATCTGCAGAATTTGACAATTATAAAGCAGAAGGTGAACGTGTGTTAGTTGGTTTTTTGGAACAATTTTCTGAAGATTGGAATCAGGCACTTGATTATGAAATTGAATTTTCAATAAAAACTGAAATAAACGGAATCCCTATTTCCGGAAAACTGGACCGAATTGATATTTTGCCAAATGGACTCAGAGTAGTGGATTATAAAACAGGAAAACCGAATCCTAAGGATAAAATGAATGAACCTTCAGATAAAAATCCATATGGAGGAAATTATTGGCAGCAAATGGTTTTTTATGCCGTTCTTTTAAAAAACCACAGTAAATATCACCATTCATCAGTAACAACTGCATTCTATTATGTGCAGCCCGATAAAGAAAAGAATAAGTACATGAAAGTTGAAATTGACACGACAGATCACATTCCATTTCTCACTCAGCTTATCCAGGAAACTTATTCAAAGATCAAAAATAAAATTTTTACACCAGGTTGCGGGAAAGAATCCTGTGAATGGTGTAAATATATCAATTCAGGGGCGGCTATCGAGTTTTTATCTGTGGAGGAAGACCTGGAAGAATAGAGTTTCTAAAAAAAAAAAATTCCAAATACTTTCAAACAACGTTTTTAAAGATTCAATGCGACTCAACTAAAAGCGTGTAATTCCTTATCTTTACAACATGTTAGAAAACAAATCGTCGAAAGTTGTCGAGGGAAAAGCAACACCCCGCGGAAAATTTCCCCACCTTAAAAGAGCCGGAGATTTTCTGTTCATTTCCGGTACCAGCAGTAGACGTTCCGACAATAGTTTTGAAGGGGTTGAAGTTGATGAAATGGGTGCTACGCAGCTCGATATCAGACTACAAACCAAAGCGGTAATTGAAAACATCCGCGACATACTCCATTCGGCCGGAGCAGATCTTTCAGATCTGGTCGAAATCACTACCTTTCTCGTTTCTATGAATGATTTTAAGGGATATAATGAAGTTTACAACAGCTACTTCAGTTATGACGGCCCCACCAGAACTACCGTGGCTGTTCACCAACTGCCCCATCCTCATTTATTAATTGAAATCAAAGCCATCGCATACAAGCCCATATGAGCCAGGATAAAAAATATACTTCCATTCACTACAGCAGTTATCTGGGACTTGATAAAGTTCTCGACGCACAACATCCCCGCAGCGCCCAACTAGGTAAAGAGGCCCATGAAGAAATGCTGTTTATTATCATCCATCAAGTGTATGAACTTTGGTTCAAGCAAATACTTCACGAAGTCAATTCCGTGATGAAGATGTTTGCTTCGGAAAGTGTTGATGAAAAAAATATTGACGTTGCGGTCTCCAGACTGGAACGCGTCAACGAAATTCTAAAACTCCTGATCCAGCAAATAAAGGTTCTCGAAACCATGACTCCTCTTGATTTTTTAGATTTCAGGGGATATTTATTTCCAGCATCGGGATTTCAGAGTTTTCAATTCCGCAAACTCGAAGTCATGCTTGGATTGAAAATGGAAAAACGGATTAGTTATACACCTTATGCTTATTACCGGGAGTTCAGCGCAGATCAACAGCTGGAAATTCAGGAACTTGAATCAGCAACAAGTATGTTTGATCTCATCGAGGCCTGGTTGGAAAGGACTCCTTTTTTGCAAATGGATGAATTCGATTTCAAAAACAAATACATGCAGGCGGTAAGTAATATGCTTAAACGCGAAAGAGATGCCATCCAATCCAGCGAATATTTGTCAGAGCATGAAAAAGCCATGAGATTAAAAATGAATGGAGATACCGATAACTATTTTGCCAATATTTTTAATCCCGATTTTCATGCACAGCAGATTGCCGAAGGCAAAATGCGCATATCCTTTAAAGCCTCGATGGCTGCACTGCTCATCCATTTATACGGAAGTGAACCTTTATTGCAATTACCTTGCAGATTGCTGAATACCATTACTGAAATGGATGAATTGCTGACCAATTGGAGATACCGGCATGCCCAGATGGTCATGCGCATGTTGGGACGCAAATCAGGTACCGGTGGTTCATCGGGACACGAATATCTTATGGATACCGTTAAAAAACATCAAATCTTTATTGATTTTCATAACATATCCACACTTTTGATCCCCCGATCAGAATTACCTGAATTGCCTCATTCGATGAAAAAAATGTTGGGTTTTTATTTTAACCAGCACAGCTCAGATGAAAAAAATTGACATCCACACGCACATCATCCCCGAAAACCTCCCACCCTGGGCCGAAAAATTTGGCTATGGTGGGTTTGTAAATCTGGAACACCATAATTCCTGCTCAGCCAGGATGTTGATCGATGGAAAATTTTTCAGAGAAATTGGAAAGAATTGCTGGGATGCTTCCACACGTTTGAACGAATGCGAACAACATGGGATTCAAATTCAGGTATTAAGCACCATTCCAGTATTATTTTCATATTGGGCACAAGCAAAAGACGGTCTCGATATATCCAGATTTCTCAATGACCACATAGCTCATATCGTACAAACTTATCCGGACCGGTTTATCGGGCTGGGTACTTTGCCCTTACAGGATCCTCAGCTCGCCATTGGAGAAATGGAACGATGCATGGATACTCTTGGCCTTGCTGGATTTGAAATAGGATCACACATCAATCAATGGAATCTGGATGCCAGAGAGCTTTTTGAGTTTTATGAAGCTGCTGAAAATTTAGGTGCAGCCTTGTTTGTACATCCATGGGACATGATGGGAAAAGAAAGAATGAACAAATACTGGTTGCCCTGGCTGGTGGGTATGCCCGCTGAAACATCTTTAGCTATATGCAGTATGATCTTTGGAGGTGTTTTTGAAAAGTTTCCAAACCTACGGGTTGCTTTTGCTCATGGTGGAGGTTCTTTTCCGGGAACGTATGGAAGAATTAAACACGGTTTCAAAGTAAGGCCTGATCTTGTCGCGATTGATAATGCCAATCATCCCGATTTATATTTAGGTAAATTTTGGGTTGATTCGCTGGTACACGATATCGACATGTTGGATAAACTGATCTCACTTTTTGGTATTGATAAAGTTGCCCTGGGCAGTGATTATCCTTTTCCATTGGGTGAATTGGAACCCGGAAAAATGATCGAACATTCTGCATACGATGAAGATGAAAAGAGTTGGTTGAATTACAGGTCAGCTGAGTCCTGGTTGGGAATACTCTGAGTTTCATTATTTTGACAGTAAGATTTCAACCGGAAATTTTTAATAAACATTAATCCAAGGCCTATATACTTTTAAAATAACTACTTCAAAAATATTTACTCAATCACCCAACACATTATTATGAACAGACGTATTTATTTTTTATTGGCTTCTCTTTTTTTAATAGCAGCTTTAATTGTTTACAAAATTTACAACAAGGAGCATGCAGATCTGACAGCAACCAAAGCAGATTTTAAGTTAGGCGCTACAGAACTCTTACAGGAGTTTGAAACCAATGAAGAATCAGCTCAAACAAAATATCTCAATAAAATTATTGCTGTCAGTGGCCAGATAAAGGAAATTCAACAGGTCGAATCGAAAACTATATGGATACTCGAAACGGAGAATCCCTTAAGCAGTATTCAGTGCGAAATGGATCCACGATTTCTCGAAAAATCTAAAAATGCAGGTGTTGTAGGGAACAAAGTCACTCTTCAGGGTCTGTGTTCGGGTAAATTAATGGATGTCGTGATGAACCAGGTAGTCGTCGTCGAATAAAGGAATTTTTCCTTATTTCCCGCACCTGCCCGACTGATATTTTGTTTTAAAATAATGGAAAATTTATTCGGTCAGGCGGGGATTACGCTGATTTACGCAGAAATTTAATTTGGAATATAATTTTAACATGATATGCCGTATTTATTTCAAGTGAATCTTTGAACTCTCGATGAAGACAGGCACTTATTGAAGTAAAAAACTGAATATTGTTGGAGTTATAAATATTAATTGCTTCTTTTTATTCACTTTTTTAGATCACTTGTTTTCGGGGTTTTTAAAGGAGGACTCCGTTGAATATATTGAGCTCTGGAGTTGTACAAGTTGATCATGATGCGTTTCCACTGGCATGGAGTCAATGCATTCTGATTGGCATTGTATCCCATCATGTTGTTGCTGTTTGCAAGCCAGTTGTTACATTGGCCGTTGTTGGGTCCTCCACAATCATTGTAGCAGGGACCGCTATAGCATTCTTTTGCCGGATCAAGATCAACTCCGGCACATTCGTTTTCACAGGTAAAAGAATGGCAAAGACCGAATATATGCCCTACTTCATGGTTTAATAAAGATGCAAACGACCACCAACCAAATTTGCCCTGATATTTTGCATTGTAAAAGGCCCCATACATGATCAGGGAATTACAAAAATTCAATCCACATGCGCTTCCATTTAACATTCGTTTTCCATCATCCTGAATCACAATATTCAGAACCCGATCCCCATACGGAAACTGAGCAGGAGCCCATTTGTCCCAGAACCAAATGCCACCAAAGCTATCATTCGGATTCCCTTTGTCCGTATAGATGTTGTAATTATAATGTGCATCACCCTTCATACTTTGTAGTGAAATCGGACTATCGTTAAGAGAATCCAATGCCCAGTTCGCATGGTTGATTAACAATTCAGCCCAATATCTCCCATGTAGTATCTGATTTTCTAAAACCGGAGCTCTTGAAAATGTTCCGAATTCAGGGTGATTTACAAAGTGAATATTGACATCAATAAGGTAATGGGGCACGTTTGCTGTGTCCAAAATTTGAATCGCATGCATAATTTCAACAGAATCCAGTGGATCGTAAATAGATTCTGAAGAACCTGATCCACCACTGAGGAATTTCTGTCCACAAGAGAAAAAAAACAGCAGAATATGAAAAACATATAGTCTCAATTTACCATGGGTCTCCAACAACGACATGCAAAAATATTGTACAAGCAAAGTTAGATGAAGTTAAATTTTAAAGAAGCAAAAATCATCAACTATATTTGTGATCATGATTTTGGAAATTCACATTCCTTCCTATCCCTTGTGCTTGTTCATTGATAATTTTCTTTATTACAAAGACTATCAACCGGATCATCAGTTGGACCGTTTTTTTCCTGACGGCAATGTATATCTGGTCATCGATCTTACTTCAACACCAAAACACATCCATGACAATGATCATTTTGGAGTTCTTCAAACCTGCAAAGGAACATGGTTTTCAGGCTTGAGAGATCAATCCATAACCATTCCTTCAGGAAAGGAACAAGAAATGATCGTGGTCAACTTTCAAAAAGGAAAATCATACCCATTTGTTGAAGCACCACTATCCCAGTTTACCAATATAACAGTGGAAGGAGAATTGGCTTTTGGAAAAAAAGTAATCGAAGTCAGGGAAAAAGTGCTCGAATGCAAAACTGTAACACAAATGTTTCAACAGCTTGAAAAATACTTTCTACCGTTTATCTCCAATTTAACGCCAAACCCTTTTATTGATTACGCCATCCAAACCCTGACTTGCGCTCCGGAACCTCTAACCATAGAAAAATTGACACACAAAATCGGCTATTCACACCGTCATTTTATTAAAATGTTTTCAGAACACGTAGGATTGAATCCCAAGCAATTTGCAAAAATCATACGTTTTCAAAAAACGATTGCATCAGCGCAATCCAACCCAAATTTAGAATGGTCAACAATTGCTTTATCTTCAGGATACTACGATTTAGCACATTTCCACCATGAATTCAAGATGTTTTCAGGTTTTACACCCAATCAATTCAGGAGCCTGAAAAGCGATTTTATGAATTACGTTGCAGTCAACTGAGGTAAATTTTTTACAATTGGATTTCTGGATTCCTTATTTCCTTTGCAATTAAAATTATTTCTTTACATGAACTTCAGGCTTCTTCTCCAAACACGGGTACCTATACTTATTTTATGTTTATGGATTCACGAAGGCTGGTCTCAGGACAAGTCTTCTAAGTCCCCAGAAAACCCATATTATATTGTTTACAACATCCGCAACCTGGATACTGTAAATGACGATTGGGAAATAATGAGGGTAAACATGGATGGAACAAACCAAAAAAACCTCACCCATAACAAGGATGTTGCCTGGACCTATTATGGTTACAAAGACAAAATATTTTTCATCAGCGACAGAGACAGTGCATACAGGAATTTTTATCTATACCAAATGGATCCGGATGGAAAAAATATACGGAAAATCAGTGATCTGAGATTAGAAGATAGCTGGATGTCCAGCAGAAAAAAAGGAAGCGAAATGGTTGTTAGCGGTCGAATTGGCAAAGAGATCAGGTTCCAGCTATTTTTAATTGATATTCAAACAGGAACTTACAAACAGTTGACCAATGATACCGGAGCATACTTCAGAGATCCCTGCTTTTCAAAGGATGGTAAAAAAATCGTTTTTAGTCATAAAAAGAACAAAAGAGACAGGAATGAAACAGAAGAACTTTTCATGATGAATGCAGACGGAAGTGGTTTAATGCAACTTACCCACTATCCGAAAGACAATATTTCATATAAGGATTATGGTTATAAAGCAGGTGCTGCCCGATGGCACCCCACTGAAAATTTTATAAGCTATATATCCAGGCAAGATGGAAGACATGGGATCTATGCAGTTACTCCTGATGGTAAAAAACAATGGAAACTCTACCCATCTGAAAATGCAGCTGGATGGCATGATTGGAGTCCGGATGGAAAATGGCTGGCCTTCAACAGTTCTGATCCTGAGGAAAATCAGTTTGAAATTCAGCTGATGAGCTGGAAAACCAAAGAGCTCAAACAACTAACCAACAGTGAATTCAAAATACAAATGGCACCCATATTTGTCAAAAAATAATTTCAAATCCTGTTCTGTTAAATTTACATGATGCCATTGCTGCTTAACTTCGCAGCATGATTCAGCTTCGCATCAAACACTACAAAGAACTCACTTTAGAGGAATTGTATTCCTGGCTGCAACTAAGACTGGAGGTATTCGTCGTAGAACAAAATTGCCCGTATCAGGATTTGGATGAAAAAGATATCCATTGCTATCACGCTCTGGCTTATGAAGGGGATCAACTCGTTGCGGGAAGCAGAATAGTCCCACCGGGTATATCTTATCCGGTTTACAGTTCCATTGGAAGAGTAGTCAGCCGAAAAGATCATCGCGGAACCGGTGCCGGTAAACTCATCATGAAACAAAGTCTTGCGAGCTGTGAAAGTTTGTATCCAAACACACCGATTAAGATTTCAGCACAATCGTATCTCCTTGCATTTTACGAATCCTTCGGATTTGAAAAAACGGGTGATGAATATCTCGAAGACGACATCCCCCATCATGCGATGATCAGACCTGCAGGACTTGCTTTGCCTGATTGAGCAACCGGAGAACCTCGGTTTTATTTTCAGCCTGAGCGTAAATGCGCAGCACGGGTTCTGTCCCCGATGTGCGGATGAGCAACCATCGATCATTTATAAAATGGTATTTGTGTCCATCCAGGTTTTCGTAATTTAGGACTTGTTGATCTCCCCATGTGGCAATACCTGCATCCATTAAAGATTTTACTTCTCTGATTTTTTCATCGGTGAGTGAAAGGTCCCACCGGTCGTATTGAAAAGGACCCACAATTTTGTAAACCTCTTCAATGAGTTCGTTCAGGTTTTTACCGGTTTCGGCCATGTATTGGAGGAGTGTCAGTGCAATCCAGATCCCGTCGCGTTCCGGGATATGTCCCTTGATTGCAAGTCCACCGGATTCTTCGCCCCCCACCAGAACATCCATGGTCGTCATGTATTCAGCGATGTATTTGAATCCGATTTTGGTAGTGTGATATTCGAGTCCAAAATGATCGGCCAGTTTTTTGAGTTTATTGGTTACAGAAAAACTCACCACGACAGCCCCAGACTGTTTTTTATAAACCACCATGTAGTACAATAAAAGCAGGAGGATGTGGTGAGAATCGACCATATTTCCGGAAGAATCCAGGAAAGCGACCCTGTCAGCATCACCATCATTGGCGACCCCAATATATTTTCCGGGATGATGGGCCAGATGTTTCATGATTTCCTGAAGATTGCGTTCGATGGGTTCCGGAGGCAGATGATCAAAACCAGGATTATAGGAACAATGGAAAGCCAACATGTCTGGAAAAAGTTGTTTCATTACATTTTGACCGGCTCCATACATGGCATCGTATGCCAAACTAACACTTGTTCGAATTTGATCCAATTTAAAATGATGCTGTACATGGCGGATGTATTCACTTTCCAGGTCTACGTATTCAATCCATCCCTTGGCCAGGCTTTCCTGAAAACTAAATGGTTCCGAAGGGACGTGATCTGGCATCAAATTTTCGATTTCGGCTATGGCTGCAGGAAGCAACGGGCCACCCAGCGCTGATTTCAATTTATAGCCATTGTATGAAGGAGGGTTGTGGCTGGCTGTGACGACGATACCCAGATCAGCCTGGTGTGTGAGAACTCCAAGAGAGACCATTGGGGTGCTTACATATCCTTTTGAAACGAGACATTGAATGCCTCCTTTGGCCAGCGTAGCCGCGATTTCTTCGAGAAACATTTGTCCGCCAAAACGACAATCGTGACCAATAACGACCCGGTTGTAACGGTGCTGCTTCAACCAGGACAACGTGGCGGCTGCCACGCGCTTGACATTATCTACGGTAAAATCTTTGGCAATAATTGCCCTCCAGCCGTCGGTACCAAATTTGATGGTGTACATGGTTTCAATTAAAAACGCAAAGATTCGGGAAAAAGCCTAGAATTCAAATAAAAAAACATATTAAAAAAATATTATATATATTTGTCAGTGCGGATGTTACTGGATACTTACAGACACAAAGGATTAAGGGCTCAACTGGTGGAAGAGATCCGAAAAAAAGGAATTTCTGATGAGCGGGTCTTGGCAGCCATGAATAAGGTGCCCCGGCATTTGTATCTCGACAATGCTTTTGAAGAATGGGCCTATAAGGATAATGCTTTTCCAATAGATTGCGAACAAACCATTTCTCAACCCTATACAGTTGCCTTCCAGACCAGTTTATTAAATGTGGAACCCAAGCACAAAGTCCTGGAAATTGGTTTGGGAAGTGGGTATCAGGCCAGTATTTTGTTTGAATTGGGAGCGAAAGTATACTCGATCGAACGACACAAACCACTGTTTTTTAAAACAACCAAGTTGTTGAATCAATTGGGATACAAAGGTATAAGAACCTTTTACGGAGACGGATTTAAAGGACTGCCTTTATTTGCACCTTTTGATAGAATATTGGTAACTGCTGCTGCGCCTTTGGTTCCCAAAGAGCTCATCAATCAGCTCAAGACTGGAGGATGTTTGATCATTCCGGTCACCAAGGGAGATCTCCAACAAATGCTAAGGATCACCAAAATCTCAGACCAGGAAACCAAAGAAGAAAGATTTGGAGATTTCCGGTTTGTACCCATGCTCGAGGGCACAGAATAACTGCGAATAAAATACAAAAGGCCTCCGGCTGTAAAAGAAAAAGGTAAGGTGAGAAGCGAATAGCTTTTTGGCCCTTTCGACTTTTAGACTTTTAGGCTTTTAGGCTTTTAGGCTTTTAGACTTTTAGACTTTTAGACTTTTAGACTTTTAGACTTTTAGACTTTTATACCTTTAGACTTTTAGACTTTTAGACTTTTAGACTTTTAGACTTTTAGACTTTTAGAAATTAACTGTTGATTTTGGATACTTGTTTAAAAATCATTAAAAATATTTTTTAACTAATAAATGTTAGTTTTAAAACAAGTTCATCTTAAAGTCCACTCAAAGTCGTCATCAAAAATAAAGAAATTAGTTTATACCAATAAAGCCAGATTTCCATCTTCTCTTGACTTATTTGGCAGTCTCATGCATGAGCTTTGCGCTTTTGGCTTCAAGCTCAATACAATATTAAAAGTACAAGAAATCAATACTTCCGATGCAAATTCCACCATTGATTGTCTATGCTCCTGAATGCCACGACCCCGATATTGGGTTTAAAATAAAAGAAAATGCTATCCCGGTTGGCATATTCGTAAACATCAGTATACACCGAATCATTTATTTGAATCAACGGCTTCAACACATACCTGTTTTGCTTGGCAATCAGGCTGTCGCTAAATCGGGAACTGTGTCCCCGATCAGACGCCACAAAAGATATGGTCGCAACGGCACCACTCACACTTGGATTGGTGCGATGTATAGTAAGTTTTAGTTCGTCATACAATACCGGATCTTCCGGAGTGGATGTCCTGGCGAGTCCGTCTTCAACAATCCCGATATTACCAATCAGCCTGAATTTTCTTGCCGTATCCAGATCGTAGTAGTTGATCGTCAAATGTTCGGACAAGTAATACTTGTCTGCACGCATTTCGTCTTCGAGGCATATATTTTCAACAATGGTGTGGGAGCTGTCTCTGATGAGACTTAAGGGATCATACAGCACGGCTGTATCGTTTGCACCGCTATTAATGAATTCGAGGAAACGGATATTGTTGTAAGGTAAAAATGTGTGAGATTGGGCTTCCAAACTCAGATTCCCTAATATCTCATCCGGTGGACAATCGTCATTTTCTGAACAGGAAATAAAAAATCCTGTAATCAGTATAGAGCTGACTAAAGTACCAAAATTTTTAAATAAAAAGGTTTAGAAAACATGTAATTATATTCCGATTAATGTTGAGGGCAAAAGTACATATTTAACATCGAGTACATCGGAATTTTGAACCACGAAGATTCAGTCTCTGTCAGTTTAGGGCTTGTCTGAATAACTGAGATGAACTTCTAAATCATGTCGATTTCGGTGTTGTCTCCAATATTAAAACTTTGAACCCGGCCTTTAATGACAGCATCGTTTCCAATGATCGAATGCTGCAATACAACGTCTTCGAGGCTGGTAAAATTGCCTATAATACCATCTTTAAGGATGGAATTTGTGATCTGGCTGTTGTCTCCAATCGATACATTTGGGCCAATAATTGAATGGGTGATCTGGCAGTTGTTTCCAATACTTACCGGGGGAATAAAAATATTGTTTTCATGATTATATGCCAACTGTCTTTGAGGTTTTCGAGCGAGCATGATGGCGTTGGTCGATAACAGAATTTCCTTTTTGCCGCAATCAAACCAGTTGCGGACTTCCATGATTTCAAACTTGCTCTTGTATTCAATCATGCACATCAATCCGTCTGTCAAATGAAACTCTCCTTTGGTTTTCCGTCCCGATTGGATATTGCTTTCCAGACAAGACAGTAGTTTTTGCCATTCCTTGATATGATACAATCCTACTATAGCAAGGTTGGATCTGGGAAACTGAGGTTTTTCTACGAGTCTCTCAACCAATCCCTTTTCGTTGAGCTCGACGACACCGAAGTTGCGGGGATCGTCTACTTTCCTTACCGCCAAAGTATTGACTTTTGAATTCTGGAGCACGTTCATATCGATGTCCAAAATGGTATCCCCTAATTGAATGAGGACTTCTTCCTCATTTTTAAGAATGTCTTTGCAAAGGAATATAGCATGACCCAAACCTTCCCGTTCATTTTGGGAGACATAATGCCTGGTTATATTCCTGTAATTTTCATCGAGATATTCCCTTATTTTTTCCCCCAGGTAACCCAAAATGAAAACATATTCCCGGATTCCCGCTTCGATCAACTGATCCAGAATATAGGCAATAATAGGCTTCCCTGCCACAGGGATAAGTGGCTTGGGCTGGGTATAGGTAAGCGGCCTGAGCTTGGTACCCGCTCCGGCAACCGGAATAATAGCCTTCATTTGTAACTTAAAATGCAAAAATTAAGCCGAATTCGTTTTTTCCGGTTATTTATTTAAATTTCAGTGTGTTAAATCATTATTATACACACAATTATATATTTTTTTTTATTTATGATATATTTTGTAGGCTTCATCTGCCTCATAATTGCTTCCTTATGAAAAACCTTATCTGATTCCTTTCATCTTTACTCCTCATTGGATCGATATCAAATGGTCAAATTATCCAATGGTCGTCCGAACAAATCATTCAAATGCAAGGATCGGGAAATAACATCCGACCACGTTTGATTTCCTTAAGCCAGGGAAAAGGTATTTTGATCTGGGGGAATGAACATACTCAAAGCATCCAATATTCAATGTGGAATAATGATCAACTTGGCAGGAAACTGACTACCGGAAAACCCACGAATGAAATTCAACTTGAAAATGTTAAACCGGGAATTTACTTCCTGAATTCTGTTTATCGACCATTTGGATCCATTAAACTTCTGCTTTATTGAGCTAAGGGAAGAACTAAATTGGTTTTTGGATTCTATTAAAATACCAGCATACTGAGTAAAATTGCTCAATGTATTGAGTAAAATTTAGTAAATTGTTATAAAGGTCTCATTTTCAAATACTTAAAATATAATTTCAAGTAGCTAAAATATTTTATAGACATCTACTTAGAGCGTTTTAAATACAGGCATCCACTGGAGGAATTCGTTCAAATAAAGCATCGGAATGTATTGATTCATCAAATTACCCCGCCAGCGCTGCAGCCCCGCCCACAATTTCAGACAATTCTTTGGTGATGGTTTCCTGGCGAGCTTTGTTGTAATTGATTCTTAATTCACCCAGCATGTCTTCTGCATTTTCGGTGGCTTTATCCATTGCTGTCATACGCGCACCATGTTCGGAAGCCTGTGTGTCCAGAACACATTTAAAAAGTTGCGTCTGTAAAATAGAAGGGATCAATTCTTCCAGTAATTGCTGCTGATTGGGTTCGAAGATATAGTCGGCCTTCATTTTGGATGATTCCGAATTATCGCTCAAAATTTTATGGACTGGCAAATATTGCTCGCGTTCGGGAAATTGCGTTCCTGCATTTTTAAATCGTCCGTAATAGATTTCAATTTGATCGTACTGGCCGCTTGAAAACTCTGACATCAGTTGATCTGCCAGGCTTGCAATGCTGTTGTAATCCAGATGGCTGTACAACGGGATGTGTTTATCTATGAGTTGCGCTTTTGGCAACCTTCTCTTAAAGTAATCGAAGCCTTTTTTACCAATAAAAAGCATACTTAAATTACCTTCTTCATAGGCTTTCGTGTAATGATCCTTCACGTACCCCGCTGCAGTCTTCAGAATGTTGGAATTGAATCCACCACACAATCCGCGATCGGAAGTAATAATGACCAACAGAGGTTTTTTCATCTCAGTCGCTTTTCCAAAAGACAATCCCTGTCCGGCATCACCTCCGGACATAATGTGGCTCAGGGTAATATTGAGTCGGTTGGAATAAGGACGCATTTGTTGGATAGCCTGTTGAGCCCTCCGAAGTTTTGCAGCGGAAACCATTTTCATGGCTTTGGTGATCTGCTGCGTTGAAATCACTGATTTGATCCGGTTTCTTACTTCTTTTAAATTTGCTGCCATGTCCTTAGATTGCTTGTACGAAGCTCAATTGATTATGCTTTCACGCGGTATTGTGAAGAAAGATCGTTTGCAACTTCGCGTAAGGTTTTCAAATCGTCATCCTGTAAATTTCCCTTTCTGAAATTTTCCAATACGCCTGGATGTTTTTGATCCAAGGTGGTTAGAAATACATTCTCAAAATCTTTCACTTTTTCGACAGGCACATCTTTCAACAAATTGGAAGTACCCAGATAAATGATGGCTACTTGTTTCTCTACCGAAACCGGGCTGTATTGCGGTTGTTTCAGAATCTCCACATTTCGTTTTCCTTTGTCCAACACGGCTTTGGTGGCCGCATCCAGATCCGATCCGAACTTTGAAAACGCTTCCAGTTCCCGGTATTGCGCCTGATCGAGTTTCAATGTTCCGGAAACTTTCTTCATGGATTTGATCTGAGCATTTCCACCCACACGGGAAACGGAAATACCTACGTTGATGGCAGGACGAATACCCGCGTTGAATAGGGTGGATTCCAAAAAGATCTGTCCGTCGGTAATGGAAATCACGTTCGTTGGAATATATGCAGACACGTCTCCCGCCTGTGTTTCAATAATCGGCAAGGCAGTCAAAGAACCCCCTCCTTTAACAATACCTGCCTTTTTCAATGAATCAGGAAGGTCGTTCATATTTCTTGCGATCTCGTCGTTGTTCAAAATTTTTGCGGCGCGTTCCAACAATCTGCTGTGCAAATAAAATACGTCCCCTGGATACGCTTCGCGACCCGGAGGTCTGCGCAACAGCAGGGATACTTCGCGATAAGCAACCGCTTGTTTAGAAAGATCATCGTAAATCACCAATGCCGGACGACCGGTATCGCGGAAAAATTCTCCGATGGCTGCACCTGCAAATGGAGCGTAAAACTGCAGCGGTGCGGGGTCTGAAGCGGAAGCAGAAACAATTACGGTATAAGGCATGGCTCCATATTCTTCCAGCGTTCTGGCCACTTTGGCCACGGTAGATGATTTCTGACCGGATGCAACATAGATACAATACACGGGTTCTCCGCGATCGTAAAATTCCTTTTGATTGATGATGGTATCGAGTGCAATGGCTGTTTTTCCAGTTTGGCGGTCGCCAATGATCAATTCTCTCTGGCCTCTACCAATTGGAATCATGGAGTCAATAGGTTTGATACCCGTTTGCAAAGGTTCGTTTACAGGTTGCCTGAAAATAACTCCTGGTGCTTTGCGCTCGATGGGCATTTCATAACGCGTGCCGGCTATCGGGCCTTTACCATCGATAGGCACTCCCAGAGGATTCACAACGCGACCAAGCATTCCTTCTCCAACTTCGATAGAAGCAATTTTTCCGGTCCGTCTTACTTTGGAACCTTCTTTGATTCCATCCCAGGAACCCATCAATACCACACCGACATTATCCAATTCAAGATTCAGTACGATGGCCTGCACTCCGGTTTCAAATTCAACAAGTTCTCCTGCCTGTGCATTGGTCAATCCATACACCCGGGCGATTCCATCACCCACCTGGAGTACGGTTCCTACTTCTTCGAGACTCGCTGCGCTGCTCGTTCCGGAAATTTGTTGTTTCAGTATTGCTGAAATTTCTTCGGGTCTTATTGATACCATGATGATATAGTTGTTAGATGTTAGTTGTTAGTTTAAAGGCTGATTCTTAAGGCTTAAGGTTAAAGGTTAAATTCGTCTAGCTTTAAAAAATCAGACTTCACTTTATAATTTATTAAGTTGTAAAATCACTTTTAAAATTCCTTTTATAATTTTATGTTCATAAAACATCATTCGCTTTTCGCTTTTCGCTTTTCGCTTTTCGCCTTCAGCCTTAAGCCTTCAGCCTTCTTCCCTACCTCCTCTCCACCAAGCTGACATAGCTCGTGTCGTAGAGATTCTCCTTCAATTCCCCGAGCTGTCTTTTGATACTTGCATCGTAATTTCTGTCTCCCATTTCGAGAATAAATCCACCGATGATAGATGGATCTACTTTTTGAGAGAGTTCCATGCTTTCTCCCGGATTTAACCAGAAGCTGAATTTGTTTTTGATTGCATTTAATTCAGAATCGTTCCACTCTTTTGCAGTAATGACTCTCGCTGTTTTGATTTTCTTTATTTCTTTAAATTGTTCGATAAATGCATGACAAATCGGAGTCAGTAAACTCTCCCTGCCTTTAGAAATCAACAATTGGATAAACTGCATCGTTAGTTTTTGAATTTTTCCTTCAAACAATGCAGATACGACGCCTTGCTTTTTATCGGAGTGCACAATCGGACTGTTCAACATAGCACTGAACTCAACATTTTTACAAACCGATACGATTCCAAGCATGTCTTCATAGACGGAGTCCAGAACTTTTTGTTCTGAGGACAGATCAATCAGTGATTTAGCGTAACGATGTGCAATTTGAAGTTGTGACATATTCTTATTATTGCTGATAAAGTTTAATTCATTTTTACTTCATCCATGAGTTTATTTACATAGTCAATCTGTGCGGGTTGATCCGCCAATTGTTTGCGGATGACTTTTTCAGCTATTTGCAAAGCCATAACACCGATTTCATTTTTAACATCTACCATAGCCGCCATTTTTGCATTTTCGATGTCGAGTTTCGCTTGTTGCAATAATCTCTGAGCTTCTTCTTTGGCTTTTTCCCGTGCTTCGGCGACCAATAGATTTGCAGATTCTTTTGCGTCTTTGATGATGACCATCTTTTCTTCCTTGGCCTCTGCGAGAACCCTTTCATTTTCAGCTTTAAGCTGAGACATCTCATACCTGGCCTGCTTAGCAGCATCAAGTGCATTTCTGATGTCTTCCTGACGATCTTTTAGTGCTTTAACAATGGGTTTGAATGCCATTTTTCCGACTAAAAACCAGAACAAACAGAAAAAGACCGTGGACCAAAACAACAAGCCGAAATCGGGTTTCAACGGAGAAAAGTCCAACAAGAAAATGTTTATAAAATCGAGCATCATATCTTCTTTAATTAAAAATAAAAAAACGAAGGTTCCTTAGCCAACCGCCAGGTGACCTTCGTAAAAATTTTTACGCTACGAGGTAAGAGAACAGGATCGCAATCAAAGCAGCACCTTCTACAAGGGCAGCCGTAAGGATCATGTTGGCACGGATATCTCCCAATGCCTCGGGTTGACGAGCGATAGACTCCAGAGCCTTACCACCGATGCTTCCCACGCCGATTCCGGCGCCGATAGCAGCCAAACCCATACCAATAGCAGCAATTGAACCTCCCATAATTATTGTTTTATATATGAATAAAAAGTTTTCAAATGAGTTCTTTCCTTTAATGATGATCGTGTTCGGCATGAGCATGTTCTTCTGTAGCTGCACCAATATAAGAAGCGGTGAGCAGCGTAAACACAAAAGCCTGAATCAAAGCCACCAGCAATTCTATAGACATCATGAATACCGTTAGCAATCCGGAACCAATGGAGGCTCCTAATCCTGCGCCCATGTTTTCGCCTGAACTTCCAAAAATGAAAATCAAACTGATGAAAATCAGAATGGCCATGTGACCTGCGGTGATATTCGCAAAAAGACGAAGCATTAAGGTCAATGGTTTGATAAATACTCCTAATATTTCAACCGGCGTCAATATGGTTTTCACCCATGCCGGAATGCCGGGCATCCAGAATATATGTTGCCAGTAATGTTTATTTCCGTTGAAGTTCACTACAAAAAAAGCAATCAGTGCAAGTACCATGGTCACCGATAAATTTCCGGTGACATTGGATCCTCCTAAAAATGGAATTTGTCCGAAAAGATTTAATCCCAGTACAAAAAAGAAAATAGCCAGTAGCATGGGAAGAAAACGCTCCCATTTCGGACCTAAAAAAGGTTTGGCCACTTCGTCCTGGATAAAGAGAATCAGAGGCTCAAAAAACAATTGAGAACCGGATGGTGCAGTTCCAGGATTCCGCTTATAACGATTTGCCATGCTGATAAAAACCCAACCCAAAAGGAGGACTACCAGCAGCATACTGAATACATTTTTTGTAATCGAAAAATCGTAAAAAGAAGTAATCCCTCCTCCAAATAATCCGCCATCTGCGGTACTTGGCTTCTCGAGTTTATATTCCTGTTGGTTGACGGTTACAAAATCAAAATCTTTTTGTTTTCCATCGATTGTCTCTGTTTTTGAATGGATCGATTGCACTTCAAATATGCCATTTGGAAAATCCCCGGCAATTCTATTGATTCTTCCGTGATTGAGCACATATCCATCGATGACCTTTTTGCCATTACCATGGTGGGCATTGTCGATTTCGAATTTTCCCGATGAGAAAAAAGACCAGCCTTTGGCAGGCGCATAGAGTATACAGGGTAAAGGCAGATTCCAGGGGCCTATGCTGTAAACATTCAAATCCGAAATGTGGTGAAAAGCAGTCCCTTTCGGATCAAAACTGTGCCCTTCATGCTCTTCATGCCCATGATCTGCAGCAGGATTCACAGCAGTAGTATTGGCTGGTATTTCCTGCGAATGGCTATGTCCGGGAGCATTGTGGTCGTGTCCCTCATGTGAATGATCATGCCCTTCGTGTTGAGCCAGATATTCCGAAATATTATTGGCCTCATTGTCAGAAACTTGTCCAATAATTCTACCGGAACTTATCATCAGGATTAAAAACCAAAGAATAATCTGCTTCATAGGCATTTCGGCACCAGGCTTTAAAAAATCGCTGCAAAGGTAAGTGCTGGATGGGAGATTACGTAAGCGCCTTTTCAAAAAATTGCCTAACAAAAGCTTAATGGCGGACTGTTTTTTGAGGTCAATAAACTAATCCCGGCATTCAATAAATGGTCACACCCAGCTGATCGTTCCAAGAGGTTCTCGTCAGGGAATTGTACTAAATTTGTCACTAATTTCAGTGAAAATGAACGCAAATTTTATTAAAGCGGAGGATAGGACCAAACTTAACAGATGGCTAAGAGCATCCGCTAAATTAAATCAGCATAGGATTTTTGTATTTCCCATCAACGATTATTGGGGAATTAAATTTGAAGGTTCCAAAAGGTTATACAGAAAATATAGAGATAAATCCGAGGCCATCAAGGAGGCTAAAAAGCAAGCAACCAAAAGACACTCAAGGAAAATTATTGTCCAAAATGATCTAGGGCTTATTACATCAGAAATTTCAGCCAATTGATAAGCGTTCATCATAGTAAACAATGGCCTACGACACCAACATATTTATAAATTGTCCTTTTGATAAAAAATACGAGCGAATATTAAAAGCCTTATTATTTACTTGTAAAGTCTCCGGATTAGAACCGCAATTATCAAACAGAAGTGATTCCGGTTCAGTTAGAATAAACACTATTATTACGAAAATAAAACTCAGCAAGTACAGCATACATGACTTATCAAGAATGCAAACTATTAGAAAATTTGATTTTGTCAGATTTAATATGCCCTTTGAATTAGGTCTGGATTTAGGTGTGAAGGCCACAGGAAATAGGCCTTTTAAGGATAAAAAGTGTTTGATAATAGATATTGAAAAATATCGATATCAGAAAGCATTAAGCGATTTAAGTGGAAATGATATTTCCAGTTATGGAAAAAAGAATCAAATACAGAATGCAATTAAAATTTTGAGAGACTGGTTTACTATTATATTAAATCCGATTCAAAAACCAGCCCATCAAATATTTCAAGAATATTTTGAATTTCTTGCTGAACTGCAAACCCGATTAATGAATTTAAATTATTCTAAAAGGGACATTGAAAATCTAACCCACGAAGAGTTTTGTCATTATGTAAAAGAATGGTTAAACGAAAGAAAAGTTTAATATTAATCCCAATCTCTGCATTAGAATTGAAAATTTACTATATATTGTTGATCATCAATATATAATTTCCAATATATTGCAATAGAAAGGTGATTTACAAAAACCCTAAACAAAGCTTATTGCTTGTTGCTTTAAGCTAAGAAACTGGATTCTATTGCATGAATTGGGTTAATTCATTTTAATATTACTTCATCAACCTGAACTTCACCGGCAGGGTCACTTGCACCGGTACTGCTTTTCCATCCTGATAGCCAGGCGTATATTTGGGTAATAGATTGATAAATCGCAGAACCTCTTCATCGCAGCCACCACCTATACCTCGTTCAACCCGGATATTAGTCAGGCTTCCATCTGTACGGACCACATATTTGGCATAAACGACGCCCTGAATCCGTTGCTTTTTCGCTTCAGGCGGATACGTTATATGGTTGAACAACAAGTCAATAAGTCTTTTTTTGGAGCATTCTTCCGGATCGCCATCCACCTCACAACCCGAAAATACCGGCATTTTTTCAACCCGTTTGTATAGTGTTGTTTTGATCAGTCTGAAATCGTCCTTATGGTTTTCCGAATTGAAGTACCTGAAGGTATCTATATGATCGCCAATGATCTCAGGTCTGATGACAGACGCCAGACTTTGCCCGGTAAGTGGAATTACCAGAATGCAAAATGACATCCATATGAGAAAATAGCGAATAGAATTCACAGCTTGAGTTTATGAATAATGGCGGGAAGAATACCCAGATCATGGGTGACACAAATTTAAAGAAATAATTCTTTTTGCAATAAAAAATTAACCCTGATTTTTAAAATCTGTCAATGTCTGATTATCAACGCTTTGTAAAATTATAAACCTCAAAGTCCACAAAATCAGCGCAACGAATGTCGACCGATTTGACTTTTTTCCTTTTCAAAGTGAAGGGGACTACTTTAATACCAAGAGTCGGGTTGCTGTAAGTGCACAAAAATCTATCCTGTCCCATGTGTTCCAATATGGCAAATTGGTCAGGATGATGCTCAAAATAGGCATGAAGTCGATTATTTTCAAGCCTGATTTCCAACTTTCCATAGACTTCATTTTTGTACATGCCTGTATATGATTTTAATGGAAGGCTTGCAGGCCTTTGCGCCAGGACGGAGTCGGTTACCGCGTTTAACAACTTTTCATCTTCTTCCTGAGCTTTTATACTTCTCTGCAAATACGAATTATTATAGTTCCTGTAAGGCAAATTCAGGTAGGCATCCATGATTTCGTATTTCAAAGCCTGGAAAAATCCGTTGTGATCACTGTTGGTCAACACGATGATTCCAAGTTGTTCTTTTGGGATCAGCGTAACTGAGGTTACGAAGCCATCTGCACCTCCGGTATGCGACACCACTTTTCTGCCTTCATAGTCATTGAGATTCCAGCCGAGTCCGTATAAAGAGAAATTGCCCAGGTTGAATCGATGCCGGAATGGGCCTACTATGGTAATGGCTTCCATACTTCTTTGGATGGCCGCAGATGGGATAATTACCTTTCCATCGAACTTCCCGTTATTCAATATCATTTGTACCCATTGGCTCCATTCGGAAATTGAGCTACAGATGCTTGCAGCGGGCGCCAGGTTATCGATATTTGGAATTTTCAGACTTATGAGTTTGCCTTTATACCAGGTATGGGGCTGACAATAATTGTTAGTCTTTGTAAAATCTCTGGTGAGGGGTTTGGTATCCGTAAATCCCATGGCATCAAAATAGTTTTTCTGGATATAATC
Source organism: Saprospiraceae bacterium (assembly GCA_016716185.1). Classification (NCBI taxonomy): domain Bacteria; kingdom Pseudomonadati; phylum Bacteroidota; class Saprospiria; order Saprospirales; family Saprospiraceae; species Saprospiraceae bacterium. The sequence continues at coordinate 2,878,848 of JADJWV010000002.1, forward strand.
TTCCCAACTCAGTCCGCTGGCCAATCGTATAATTTCGCCTGCAACGGTATAACCTGCATTGCAATATCCGTATTTATCGCGGAAAGCGTAATGCGGCTGAATGTTGGCCATTTTTTTAATGACTTCCGTTCTACTGGTTGTCGTGGACCAATGCGCGAAGTCACCTTGAAAAGTTTCGAATCCAATTCTATGGGTTACGATATCTTTTATAGTGACAAGCTTTGTTGCTTCCGGATCGTGCAGTTTAAAATCCGGCAACCACTTGCTGACTTTGTCATCCAGCGATAATTTTTTTTCCTGTTCCAGTTTGGCGAGGGTCATCCCCGTCACCGCTTTTGAATTGGAAGCGATCATAAACAAGGTATGCTCATCGACAGCGACACCTGTATTGATGTCACGCACTCCGTAGCCCTTTGCCCAAATGACTTTGCCGTCTTTTACAATACCCACCGCACATCCGGGCAGGTTCCAATCTTTTAAAGCACGCTGAACATAGATATCCAGACTATCGCTTATAAATGCAGGTGTGCTTGTCTGGGTGTAAGCGGTTATTGTAATCAGACAGCAGATCGATAACAGTATATTTTTCATAGGGAGCGAAGATAAAAAAAGCCTTTGTTGAAATCAAAATACTTTAAGCAAAAAGCGGAAAGCGAAAAGCTTAAATCCAAATTCTCATATTAACAATGCTAACTTTTCGCATAAATTGAACTTACTTTTGTTAGTTAAATTCAAAATTGCTCCGCCATTAGCGTTTGTTTTTAGCTACTAATTCCAAGCAAAAAGCGGAAAGCGAAAAGCTTAAATCCAAATTCTCATATTAATAATGCTAACTTTTCGCATAAATTGAACTTACTTTTGTTAGTTAAATTCAAAATTGCTCCGCCATTAGCGTTTGTTTTTAGCTACTAATTCCAAACAAAAAGCGGAAAGCGAAATGCTGAAAGCGAAATGCTGAAAGCGAAATTCCTATATAAACATCGTTTTCCTTTAGCCAAATATAAATTTAATTTTGTTAGTTTAAATCAAAATTTTTCCGCTTTAAGCTTGGAGCTTTTTGCTTTAAGCTCTTTCATATTATTAACTTTACGAACAATGAATCGCATCCTCGTTTCTTCGTTTTTCCTCACCTTGTTGACGGGTCGCTTTGCATCGGCCATTACACTCTGGCCATTTGTGATCCTGAGAAAATCTGAATTGAAAGCGAATGAAAATTTAATGCGGCATGAAAAAATTCATCTGAAGCAACAGGCGGAATTGATGGTCGTATTCTTTTATCTCTGGTATGTTTTCGAATATGGAGTTCATTGGCTGAGATTAAGAAACCGAAAGAAGGCATACTACAGAATTTCTTTTGAAAGAGAGGCTTATGCACATGAGGGAAACCCGGAGTATCTGGAGAAGAGGCGGATGTTTGCGTTTTTGAAATATGTGTGAAGGCGGAAGGCCAAAGGCGGAACGCGAAAAGTCGATAAAATGGTATACTACTTCAAAAAAGAAAAAGTTAGCTTCATTTTATCGGGGCGCAAGGTCGAAACTTCGTTTACAAGGCTTTGTAATCCACTTTAACTTTGATGGTCACGTTGTTGGAAACCGTATTTTTAACGACCGCAGGAATTTCGATGCTGAAATCGCTGCACTTGACTTCAAAGCTGCAGAGGGCATGAATGCCTTTGGCATCGACGATAAATTCAACCGGTGCTGCTATGCTTTTTGTGACTCCGTGCATGGTGAGCTCACCCCGCACTTGAGTTTTGTACGTACCTGGCTTTGAAAAATCAAGGCTTTGCTGATCCGTTAAACTTCCTTTGAAGGAGGCTTTGGGGAATTTGGAAGATTCCAGATAATTCTCGTTAAAGTGCTCTTGCATCAGCGCTTTTTCAAATACAAAGGCGTTGACCAGAGCAGCAAATTCGAGTTTGCCGCTCGAAAGATCCAAAACTGTGGTGGCTGTGGTATTGACCCCTTCAATTTTTTCGGCTTTTGACGGAGAATTAAAGCGGATCACGGCATTTTTGGAGAAGTATTTTTGTGCAAAGGCCGAATGGATCACAAACACAGAAATGATTGTAAAAATGATCCTCAAACTCAAATTAAATATTTGCATAGTAATCAGTTCCTAATTAAACGCCAAAGTTATCAGTTTGCAGTTGAGAATTTACTTAATAAAAACTTAAAGTTTGGATGCGCTGACTTTAATTTAATGATCTGTATTTCTGCCTTTTACAATTTACAAAATAATTTCATACAAATGATCGAAGAAATCACATATAAGTTTCAAGCTTACTTTCATCGTCTTTCAATGCTTCCGTTATACTGTCTTCGCTCCAGTACTCTGACTGATTTCTAATTTGGACTGATCTCGTTTAATTTTTTGTTGAATAGTATCAATTTTAGTAACTTTATTGTCTATCTGAATTTCACCCGCAATGAAAACGCCTGCTATTCTGATCCCTATCTTGATTCTCCAAAGTCAATTTTGGAATCTCAAATTAAACGCCCAGGATTGTACAAACGATACCATCCCTCCCGAGATGATTTGCCACGATTCCGTCGAACTAAAATTCGGATGGTGTGGAAATGAACAGGTTTACCCGTGGACTTTTTTAAAAAAAGTAACTGACAATTGTAAACTTGCAAATATCAGTTTTGATCCCCAGGGAATGCAGCCATATCCCGATGTGATGATGTTTGAAATTCAATACGGAAGGAATAATTTGATACCCATTTATGCATTCGATACGGCCGGCAATAGAAGCCAGTGTTATAGTTATTTCAGTATTTCCGATGATAAATATTATTCAAACATAGCTGTCAAAGTTTTAATCTTATCAGAATTCTCTGATTACACAGAGCAATTGGGCCCTTTTCAAATCGGTCTCAGTGGAAAGAAAGGAGAGCAACATTCAACTTCTTTAAATAAATTGAGTAACAATTCCATTTCCATTCCGATCAACAAAAATCTAACTCCTACCACGCTGTATTTAAAGGTAGACAGCCTGCATTCTTCCATGAATTCGCTGATCACGACCTACGATATTAATTACACAGCATTACATATTGTCGGGCGTAAAAATTTTCAAGGGACTGTGAATGAATACAATGCCGACATGAATCAGGATGGATATGTCGACATCAGAGATCTCAAATCGCAGTACGAACATATCCTTCAATGGAATCCGCAAGATCCAACTCTGAAACCAAAATACCACGCACATTTTATCGATGATTTAAATAGAATATTAGGTACTGAACAAAATTTCCATATTTTAAATAACGAACTCTACCTGATCAGTCTGGACCAACTTGGAAATATCAGCAGGGCGATTCCGGAGTCCAGTCAATCGAGAACAGAAAAAATAATTTCTTTTCCCGGGGAATCTATCTTTTGGAATACGCGGGATATCGATTGCAAATCTGGACATCGTTATCAGGTAAAATTCAGACTAAGTGATTCAAGTTCTTATTTTGCAATTCAGTCGTCTCTTGATTTTGATCCTTCCTATTTAAAAGTGGATACTGTAAGAGCATTGATTGGTGCGCAGATAAAATTTTATCATAATGTGTATCCGGAAGGCGTGCGCACCCTATTTCTGGATATGTCCAAACCAAAAACGGGTCATCAAGTAACGGAGTTGGTCCTGGAATTTACAGCTTTAAAGAACTTTTCACTCCATCAGGCATTTGAAAAATCCAATCCATCAATCAGCAATTATATCCTCCATGACGACAATCAGATATTTTCTGTAAAACCAAAATTTATAAATTTTAAAACGACAACTGGAGAAGGTTCAGATGCCAAAAATATGGGTTTATGGCCCAATCCATCTACTAAACTTGTACGTATTTCGAAATTTTTCCCTGCATTGGATCAGGTTGAATTAACTATTACAGACGTTCGATCGCAAACCGTTTATCGCAGAAATTTAGTACTTCATTCAGGCTATTTAAATCACGAATTGGAGCTTAAAAACAAAGGCATGTACTTTATGCATTTTACCAATCAGGGAAGATTGATTTCTGAAGAAACGGTTTTGATAGAATAATTGGAAAATTGTTAAAGAACATTTTGTGTCCTCTTAGCTTGATCCAATGTAGATCCTGCCTCAATTATTGGCCCATTTTTGCAATTTGGATAGGAGACCAAAGCAGGAATTTTGACGAAAATGGCTTAAAATTCGACAATATATTCAAAGAAATAGAACAATTATGCAAAATTGCGAATCAATTGCAGAATTACATATAAGCACAAATCCAGCCCGAATCCGGTCCCATCAGTACTGATGGGATGTGGGTGTGAGTGTGAGTGTGTGATTATTCAATTAGTACAAACCCAGCCCACTGATATGGATCAAATCCTAAATCCCGCAATTCCTTTTGGGCTGCATGAAATGCATCCGGTATCGACATCTTCTCCTCCAGCCATTTCTTGTAAAATGTAATCATCAGCATGGATGTTTGTTTGTCAGGGACCTGCCACAAACTCATAATGATGTATTTGACTCCGGCGATTTTAAATGCGCGTTGCAATCCATAGACTCCTTCGTTGCCTTGGATGTCTCCAAGTCCTGTTTCGCAGGCGGAGAGCACGACAAGTTCGGTATTTGATAAATTCATTTGAGAAATTTCATAGGCCGTCAATACTCCATCTTCACCTTCACCTAAGGGTCGTTTGCCTTGCCATCTAGCATTACCTCCAGCCAAAATTAAACCTGAACGCATCATGGGATTTTCGGAGATTTTAAAAATAGACTCCTCCCGTACTGAATCTTTATTGACGTCTGTTGACCGATCCCGATTTTCGGAACTGCCAACCGGTACATGAGTGTCTTCAAAAAAATATCCATGTGTCGCTATATGCAATACCTTTGGCGATTCTCTTTCTGTTCCAAACTGTTTGAAGATTTCTTCAGTACCCTTATTTCCTGAATATATGGCAGCATTCAAACCTGATGCCATCATGAGCTTATGTATTTTTTTGACTTCCAAATCAGTTCCAGACAGATATTCCCATAAACCTCCCCGCATAACACTTGCCATCGACCCATCCATTTTTTGCTGATCCGGCTGGTTCGCTTGAATTTGTTCATCATTGGTTTGGGTGGTATCTATCGTATATTTAAGTCCGCCAAGTAATACCGCTTCATTTGAACTAAAAGACCCTTCATCCGGAAAAATGACTTGCCGGGTACTATTCAATGCTACGAGTTTGTATCGATCCGTCAGATTTTCTTCAGCCGTTACAGGTATTGCAGCGAGATGAAGCCGGTGCAACAAGCCAGTCGGCGAATAATAAATGGTCCGGATGCCTCCCAATTCATTTTCCAAAGGTTTCCAAATCAATTCATATAAAGTTCGTTGCTTAGCATCCAAAGTTTGCACACCTCTGCTCGCATGCGTGTACAATTTATTTACATAATCGGCTTTTCGATCACCTGAAGTGACTAAAAGACTATCCAGGGATCGCTGTTCAAACAAAGGAATGAAAACAGGTCCTCGTTTTTCTGGCCGAAGTACTAAAGCTTCATAAAAAGTGCTATCCGATTGATCTTCCTTATAATAATCAAAATGCACAAACTCAATTGCAGCCTCTTCAGGTTTTAATTTAATTTGCAAGTCCTTCCAGCTTAATTGTTTTCTGGTTTCCCGGTAACCCGCAACCATTTGAGCAAGATCTTTTTCAATCACATTAACCTTTTCTTCCAATTCAGCTACTTTTGATTGATTTCTTTCCTTGATAGGTTTGCTATATTCAGTAGCCAGTCTGCGGCCAATTGCCCGAAGTTCATTATACTTTTCAGTAGTTACCGGATTTTTGTATGATATCTGTCGTAATCGGCTAAATTCGTTTAATAAAAACCCTTTATAAAACAGGCTATTGTCATAAGATACAGCAACCATGCCCTCATTTTTTGTTTTTTGAGCAGATGTAAGAATTTCGTTCTGACTTTTTTCAAATCCTGCAAGGTAGTTATCCATTTCTCTTTCTGAAAGATGATGCAAAGCTCTTTCAAGAATATGTTTATTTAAACCAGATAATTCTGTAAAACAGAATTCAGCTCTTTCATAATCGCCCATACTCATGTATAGCTTTGCCAGAGCTTCGAGATTGCCGGTATATCGCTGGTGTTCTTTTCCGAAAGTATTTTCAAAAATGGATTTGGCTTCTAATAAATATTTTTCAGACTTATCAAACTGACCCATTTTATGATGAAGGACTCCTAGATTATTAAGACCAGATGCATAACTGGGATGTGTTTTCCAAGAATCTTTTCAATGATGGCTAAGGATTTAACATACAAAGATTCAGCAAATTGATATTGGCCCATTTTAAAATATATAGCGCCCAAACTATTTATACAATCTGCATAATTTTGATGATCCTTTCCCTGACTCGCTTCTATAATTGGAATAGCTTTATTGAATAGTTGTTCCGCTTTTTCATATTGCCCCATTTTTCCATAGAGCAAGGCAAGATTCCCTAAGGTTATAGAACTTTGCTGACGATCCTTTCCAACAATCTTCTCTTCAACTGCCAATACCTCAAGATATAGATTTTCGGCTTTTAAATGTTGATTTAAAAATAAATAGAGATTAGCAAGACTATTCAATTCTTCGGAATATTCCAAATTTTCCTTTCCCTGCGATTTTTCAATGATGCTTAGCGCATTTTGATAAAGGGGTTCTGCCTTTTCATATTTTCCAATACGGCTATACAAATCTGCAAGACTGCCTAAACTTTTGCCATAAATCTTATCATCCTTACCATAGAGTTTCTCCACTATTTCATTGACTTCTAACCATATGCTTTCAGATTTCTCATAATATCCCATTTTTTCATATAGAAATGCCAGATTATCCAAAGTTCTGATGCGTTCCGCATGCAAAATGCCCAAAGCCTTTTCCTGCCTTTCAAGAATTTCAAGATAGAGCGGTTCAGCCTGTTCAAATTGACCCATTCTCATGTACAGGAGTGCAAGATTGTTCAATGTCCAGTTGTATATGACATTCTCCTTACCACTTGATTTCAATTGCAAGTCAATGGATTTAAGAAAAAGGGGTTCTGCCTTGCTGTATAAGCCTTTTTTGGTGTAGATAATTCCTAAATCTACCAGGTTGCCGGCGTAGTAAAGGTTTTCCTCTCCCATAAAATTTTTACAAATAGAATCGAATTCAAAGCATATCTTTTCTGCCTGATCCAGTCTTTCAAATGATCGGTATAAGGATAAGAGCGCGGATAATCCTGACAAATACTCGAGATGTGATTTGCCAAAAAGTTTCTCACGAAAAAAATTTGCTTCGAGCAAATGAGATTCTGCATCCTTAAATCTACCAGTTTCCCTGTAAACAATTCCAAGATTGTTTAGGGACCACATATAATCAACGTGTACTTTTCCAAATACTTTATCTCTTATTGATTTAGATTCAAGATACCATTTTTCTGCTTCTTTGAATTCTCTTTTGAAATGCATAATCCTGCCATAATTGAAACAAAAATTGCCGTATGAAGCCGATTCTTTTCCTATTTTTTCCAAAACGATTTTCCCGGCTTCATTATTGACTTCTATGGCTTTTTCGAAATCACTTTTGGCGGTGAATTGACGGGAAACTTTTATAAGGCTATCAATTTGCAGAATAGCCATTGAATCGATTGATTGCGCCATCAATAAAGTTGGCCAAATAGAAATAAAACAAAATATATTTCGAATCATGTTCATCCAAAAATTGATTTATGAAGATCAGCTCAAACCAAATGCCAATGCGTTAAATTGATTTGAACAAAATCAAATTCTTATAAAAATAAATAAAATATGAATACCAATACCCGATCCTGACAAAACTTATAAACTGCCCGTACTCCTGCGATGGCTCCGGCATCTTTTATTGCACGCTATGTGAAGACGGGAATGTGGAATTCAGCATGGGTGTGGAATCCAGCATGAGAGTGGGTGTGGGTGTGGAATCCTGCATGAGTGTGGGTGTGGGTGTGAGTGTGTAATTATTCTATTAATACAAATCCTGCCCATTGATAGGGATCCAATCCCAAGTCCCGCAATTCCTTTTGAGCAGCATGAAATGCATCTGGAATGGAAAGCTTTTTTCGCCGGTTGGCGAACCTTCGGCTTCCAGCCATTTCTTATAAAATGTGGTCATCAATATGGAGGATTGTATGTCGGGAACCTGCCACAGACTCCGGGTTTAAAGAAATAGCTCTTTTGAAATAAGTTTATGATTGCACGAGGCGTCCGGTATTCATGTAAATTTTTGCAAGGTTGTCCCAGATTTGACTTAATGTTGAATCCAATTGCAATGCTTTATTGCATACTTCTTCAGCTTGTTCAAATTTTCCAGTAGATAAATACACACTACCTAAATTGTTCCACGCAGCAAAAAAACTGGGAATCCACCTCTATCGCTTTTTTTTGTTTCCACATCGCCATGTCCGGAAAAATAAATGAAAGCCTGGTCTCTGCCTTTACTTTCTTCTAAAAGCCAGGAAAGGGCTGCGATGACCTTGCCGGCTGTGGCATTTTGGTTAATCAGCAACTTTAAATTTTCATTATCTCCCTCATTGATAAACGGGATGATTTCATGCGTGCATACATACTAGTTTACTGTTCATTTAACACTATAAAATTAAAATGACCGGTTCAGTCTTTGTGATGGTCCGGAAAATATTTATCCAAATATTGCCCCCATCTTGGATCCTTTCGAAATATTTCCAGATTTTCATCAGAATTCAGTGTTGCCAGATCATTATAACCTTTTTCAAAAGCTTGCTTTAAGTATGCCCAGGCAGTATCGTTTGGAGGGAGTGGTTTGTTGGTCAACCATGAATGGATAGCGTATAGCATATAATAATTACTGATAAGAGGATTTACTTTTATCCCTTTATCCAATTCTATTTTTGCCTCTTCCAATTTATTCTGAGAGAAGAACAAATTAATCAGATCCAACCTTGCATACCAAAAATTCTGATCAGATTCTAATGATTTGACAAAATAGTTTTCCGCTTCCTGAGTATGCCCTGTTTTCATAGCAATACTACCTAAGCCTTGCAAAGCAAAAGGCATGGCAAAGGACCGTGGAAACTTAAGCGCATTTTGATAACTTTCCTTGGCCTTTTCAAGTTCGCCCGATTTAAAATACATATTTCCAAGGTTCACCCAGCTTGGAGCGTATTCCGGATATTGTTTCAAAATTTCTTTATATTGATTTAGAGCATTTTCTTTACGTCCGGTTTCCTGATAAACCAATCCAAGACCATTCATGGCATCCAGATCATCAGGTTTTATTCCCAGCACTTTGAGATAATAATATTCTGCTTTTACAAATTCACCTTGAGACTGGAACAACCTGCCTAAGCCAAAATACGCACTTGAATGTAGTGAATCAATAAGTAGTGCTTGTTTATAATAATCGACGGACTTTTCTAATCTGCCGGTCATGGAAAATATATTTGCAAGGTTTATTAAAACTGAAACTTGTTTAGATTTGATTTTTAATGCTTTAAGTAATACTTCCTCGGCTTTATCGAATTGATGTTGCTGGCCATAAACAGATCCAAGATTCACAAGAGCTAAATGAAAAGTAGAGTCTAATTCTAATGCCTTCCATAAACTTGCTTCTGCTTTATCAAATTGCATCAGAACGTTGTAAAGATGTCCAAGACCCTGATGAGTACACGGAAAACAAACATTATCATCTGTTGATGCAATGGCATTCAAAAATTCCTTTTCTGCGCGGACATAATCCTTTTGCTGAAACAAGATCCCTGCCCTTGTATAATGAATAAGGGCTGAGTTAGAATCAACTCTGGCTGCTAAATCCAAAGCTTCTAATGCTTTATCGAATTGTTTTGCTGACACATAAAACCTAGCCAAGGATACATTGGGTTCCACCCAGGAAGGTACCAGCTCCATGGCTTTATTTGTACACCATATGGCTGAGTCAGCCTGATCAGACTCAAAACTGGGTATAAGATAGGCAATGGCGTGTGGCATATCGGTTTGCCATTCGAGTGCTTTGTAAAATGCCATTCGTTTTTTTGTTTTTTCTGATTGCATGACTCCTTCAAAAAACAGCTTTCGTGCCTGGAGCTGCTTAAACATATAATGATCTTCGCCTAATAGCTGAGCTGCTCTTTCAATATAGGTCGGATAGTTTTTATAAATCACTTCTACGCTGTCGCCTTTCAATACTTGCTGGGTCAACCCTGTTTTGAGCATGGTATTCATAACTTGCTGGGCATCCTCCTGAAGGGCCACTGCGTAACCGCGTCGCATTGTGGAATGTAATTTTACCAATTGAGGATGATCTTTCAATTGATTGTAAAAAAATTCAGCGCAATCATCAACAGGCTCGATAAAATGTTTCTTTGCAAGGGTTCTCTTAAATGAGAGATATAGTTTCACAATCGTGGAGTCTGCTTTGGCAAGCACATCTTCTTCTATACCCTTGCTCTCGGTATTTGTCAGAATTTTCATTTTTCCAATTCTACCTTTTTTAACTCTTCCAAAATATCAGGGAAGACACCTGTCATTATTTCGCTTACATTCCCAACAAATAAGGGATTTTGTTTTTGTGGCGCTACTTCTTCGCTCACTTTGTCTTCGAGATAACGGCCCAATTCTTTCAAACTAACCAAATTATCCAAATTTCCGTCTGCCATTCCATACAGGCCATCTATCAGATGGTAACTAAATGCACCCCTCCCTCCTCCCCATTGCTGGCCTTCAATACTGTACTCGTCAGGCTGACAGGACAAGATCTTAATTTCGTTTTGAAATTGTCTGGCAAGGTTTTGACCTGTCAATTGCGCACCATTAATTTCACTGCCGGATAATTTTCCGGACCGACATGCATCTGTGATGAGTACAACTCTGGCTTTTTTTTCAACCGAAAGTGTAGAAATGATATCCTGAAGGTCCCGAACATTTATTGATCCTCCAGCCATATATACCCTTGATGGTGAATCCCAGCCAAGTAAATATCCGGGATTTGAAATTCTTTTTGATTCCACATCACCGTGACCTGAAAAGTAGATATATACCTGATCTCCCTCTCCTGTAACTTCTACAAGCCAATCAAGGGTATTTGCTATCTGAGCACCGGTTGCCGCTTCATTGACCAACATTTTTATGTGATCGTCATCCAGTGATCCTCCTGCTTTAGAACGAAAAAAATTGGCAAAGGCTTCCGCATCCTTGTCGGCATAACGCAAGTCGGGAATATTTGGATCTTGGTAATCGGAGATTCCAATAACCACAGCCCACGTATTTGAAGCTGGCCGATTGTCGCTGGATGACAGTGGAGATACACCTTTGGATTGGCTAGCCGCTGTTTCATACATAGTCCACAAAACAACCAGTGTTAAAAGATACTTAAACATATTTAATAATTTTTCATGTAACATTCACATCTAAAGAATAGTAAATTTCAAAACCCAATTTCAGTTTAAGAACTCATAAAATTTTATTAAGAAAAATAAGGATGCAAAGATGCAAAAAATTTAGGATTAAATTGCAAAAGGACTAAGAGATTAACTGTTTATAATTGTTCTTTTTTTGCAAAGTTACCACCTGAATCGTGGCCGATTACAATTTATGAGCGAACCGACCCCATCAGTACTGATGGCGCAAGTGAGCTCCGCCGAACTTGATTTTGAGGCTTACGTAAAGTCTATTCTATCAAAACAAATCCAGCCCACTGATATGGATCAAATCCTAAATCCTGCAATTCCTTTTGCGCAGCACGAAATGCTTCCAGAATGGATAACTTTTTTTCGCCGGTTGGCGAACCTTCGGCTTCCAGCCATTTTTTATAAAATGTTGTCATCAATAAGGAAGTTTGCTTATCGGGTACTTGCCACAAACTCATGATCAAATATTTTGCTCCTGCGATTTTGAATGCGCGTTGTAATCCATACACCCCTTCGTTGCCTTGTATATCTCCGAGTCCGGTTTCACATGCAGATAACACCACCAATTCTGTATTGGATAAATTCATTTGAGATATTTCGTAAGCGGTGAGTACTCCATCTTCTCTGCCTTCTGGTGTTTGCTTTCCTTGCCATGCAGCATTTCCACCGGACATGATGAGCCCTGAACGGAGCATCGGGTGATCGGATATTTTAAACACGGGTTCTGTTTGATTACTGACTAGTGACTGCTGACTAATCTTTTTGGGATCCGGAAAGAAGAAGCCATGTGTTGCGATGTGCAAAATTCGAGGAGAAGCAGCATTATTTACACCAATCTGTTTGAATGCCTCCTCCGTTGCGGTGTATCCCTTTTTTAAAGTTGTTTTCATACCCGCAGTCTGCAAAATCTTTTCAATCGCATTCACTTCCTGTTCTGTGCCGACAAGGTAATTCCATGTGCCCCCTCTGAGTGTAGAATCAACCAATTCGAAATATAGTTCGCCTCCGGATTGTGAAACTAGCAAGTGTTCAGTATTCTGGGGGGCGCTGTCTTTTTCAAACTGTATTCCACCAAATAATATAACGTCGTTGTTGGCAATTTTTATTTGAGTGGGAATGACCAACTGTCGGGTGCTGCCCATTTCAACCAGTTCGAAACGGTCTGACAACGTGTTGCCGCCGGCCGTCGGGATGGCGTTGAAATTCAGGCGATGCAAAATTCCTGATGGGGAGAAATAGATTCTTTTCACCCCATTAAGATGCGTTTCCAGCGGTTTCCAGAGCAGGTCGTATAAGTTGGAGAGGTTATGCGCGTGAAGGGGTTTCACACCTCGACTGGCATACAAGTTCGGAACAGTAGGTGAATTGTCAGTTGCTGTGTTACGCTGAAGCAGCGTGGCGGCCTCCTTTTCCTCAAAGAGGGCCACGAAAACAGGTTGGCTGGTGCCCGGCTGGAGTAGCAGGGCAGCATACATGATACTGTCAGTCAAACTATTGCGATGATAGCGGAACCTTACGAACTCCACAACTGCCTCGTTTGATTTGAGTTCTTGCCGGACTTCCTGCCAACGCACCTGTTTTTTTTGCTCGGAATAACCGGTAGCAATGCTGGAGAGTGCTTTTTCAAGTGTATTGGCTTTTTGTGTCAATTTGGCAACAAATTGGCTGTCAGCCTCTTCGATTGGTTTTGATAACTGAGCTGCCAGCATACGTTGACAATTTCGCAGTTCAAGGTAAGTATTTCGGGCCAATGTATCTGACAACGCTATCTGTTTGATCCAGTCGGATGCATACAACAAAATTCCTTTGTAAAACAGACTGTTATCGAAGCATGCAGACTGAATCCGCTTTCCTCCATGTTGAAACGCGAAAGACAAGATCAGATCGTTGTGAATAACATACAGATCGATATATTTTCCCAGTTCCTGTTCTGAAAGATAGGTCAATGCATTTTCCGCCATTAATTTATTGATATCGGAAAGTTCGGCATAAAGTGAGTCCGCCAGCTCTGTTTGTCCAGTCTGTTTATAAAGGTTCGCAATATATTGTAACGTCGTAGAATAATTGGATGAGATCCTGCCCTGTGTTGTTCCAAAGATGCGCAACGAGGTCAAAAGCCCGTTTCAGCACGCTGAAAATCTTCTGTTGACTGATAAAAAAGCGACAGGTTGCACAGCGTTAAAGCATAAAAGGGATGATTTTTTCCATGAACCGCTTCTGTGATTTTCAGCGACTCTAAAAAAAGGGGCAAGGCCTTGTCGAAATTCTTACGGTATGTGTACAGATTTGCAAGGTTTTCTAAAGTGCTCGCATAATCCGATTGATCTTTGCCGGCGTTTTTTTCCAGAATTGCCAAAACCTGTTTATAGAGCAGCACGGCGGTATCGAGTTCATTACGGGCGTAATAGGCAATATTTGCCAGGACATTCAAGGATTTCACATAGGCAGATGTTTCGGTCAACTCATACCTGCGGTAGAATGCCGCTACCTGCTGAATATTGTGCCAAGCGTTTTCATAATTCCCCATGTAAAAATACATCAATCCAAGGTCGTACAGATTGGAAATATATTGTACATGGTCCTTACCCAAGGTACTTTCACTAATTTGAAGTGCTTGCAAGAAAAGAGGTTCAGCTTTTTTATAGTCGGCCATGTTGGCGTAAACGCTTGCGAGCCTATTCAGCGCGTTTGCATATTCAGGAAGATTTGTCTTGTTATGGTTCTCGAGTATGCCTTTCAACTCAAGGTAATATTGTTCTGATATAGTGTACTGTCCGGTTTTGCTATAAAGCAAACCTAGGTTTATCAGGCTGCCCTGATAGTCTGGATGCAGACTGTCTAATAATCTTCTTCGGTGTTCCATCGCTTCTAGCAACAGTGGTTCTGCATCATGTAGTTTTCCGATTTTTAGGTAAAACAAACCCAGATTATTCAGGCTGACACTGTACCCCTGATGATTCGCTCCAAGTGTAATGCGACGCAATTCAAGGGATTCCCTGTAATACTGCTCTGCTTTCAGGTTTTGTCCCATGTCTTCATACAGTATTGCCAGATTGCCCAGTGTCATTGAAAAATCAGGGTGCAACCTCCCCAACACTTTTTCCCTGATCACTTTTGATTCCAGATACCATTTTTCGGCTTCCAGATAATCTCCTTTGGCATAAGAAATCCTTCCACAGTTGTAGCTAGTGCTTCCATACGCTGCGGACTCCTTACCAAGTTTTTCGAGGGTGATTTTTTCAGCTGCGGCATTCACTTCGAGGGCTTTATCAAAATCGTTCTTGGCGGTAAGCGAACGTGAAACTTTGATTAGGCTGTCAATTTGTTTTATTGCAATCGAATCAACCGATTGGGCAGAAACACAAGTTAAGGTTGATACCAGTAAATATAGAAAAGCGTATTTCATAAAGCGAGGCAACTAGTTTGTAAAAATAATTTTTTTAATAATTACAACGCTAAAATGAATATAGCCTGAATCAGGCATGAGGTTGGTTTCTTTGTGTTTATTCCACCAACACAAACCCAGCCCTAATTCAGCATGAGTGTGAGTGTGAGTGTGGGTGTGTGATTATTCGATTAATACAAATCCTGCCCTAATTCAGCATGAGTGTGAGTGTGAGTGTGAGTGTGTAATTATTCGATTAATACAAATCCTGCCCTAATTCAGCATGAGTGTGAGTGTGAGTGTGGGTGTGTGATTACTCGATCAACACAAATCCAGCCCACTGATAAGGATCCAAACCAATCTCCCGCAATTCTTTCTGCGCCGCATGAAATGCATCAGGAATCGACATCTTCTTTTCTCCGGTTGCCGAACCTTCGGCATCCAGCCATTTCTTGTAAAAAGTAGTCATCAACATTGACGTTTGCTTATCCGGCACTTGCCATAAAGACATGATTAAATATTTAACACCCGCGATTTTAAATGCGCGTTGCAATCCGTACACTCCTTCGTTGCCTTGTATATCGCCAAGGCCTGTTTCACAGGCGGAAAGAACGACTAATTCAGTATTCGATAAATTCATTTGCGATATTTCATAGGCCGTAAGTATTCCGTCTTCTCTTCCATCAAAAGTTTGCTTTCCCTGCCAGGCTGCATTGCCGCCCGCCATAATCAATCCAGAGCGTAACATAGGATGATCACTTATTTTAAATACAGACTCCTGACTGCCAACTGGCGACTGTGAACTGCCAACTTTTCCTTTAGGATCTGGAAAAAAATAACCATGGGTGGCGAGATGAATGACTCTTGGTGATAGTTGTCCGCCGGTTCCGAAATTTTTAAACAACTCCTCTGTTGCTGCAGACCCTTTTACTAAAGTTGGCTGAATACTGTATGCACGCATCATTTTTTCAATTGCATTTACTTCCCGCTCTGTACCAGACAGATAATTCCAACTGCCTCCGCGGGTAGTACCCTGAGCTCCATTGAATTCGACATCTGACTTTGATCGGCTCGCCAACATAGAGCCCGTCATAACTTCTGTACTATCCTGGTTCATAGTTGATTCCACCCAATAAGATTGCATTGTTATGCTTAAAATTCCATTGATCTATCACCACTTTCTGTCTGGAGCTGGTCATTTGAAACAATTGATAGCGATCCGCTAACGTTTCAGTATCGGACACAGGAATCGCCGCAAAACTGATGCGATGCAGCAATCCCGATGGTGAAAAAAATATGGATTTCACATCTGACAATTCGCGCTCCAAGGGCTTCCAAATAATTTCATAGAGAGATCTACGTTCAGGCTCTAATGCACTCGCTCCTCTGTCCGAAAGGGTGTATAATTGATTCACGTAATTGGCCTTACGCCCTTCGTTCGATTTCATCAAAGAATCGAGAGCCGCTTCCTCAAATAAGCGAATAGTTTTAGGAGTTGTAAGATCCGGTTTTAGCACCAAAGCTGCATAAAAATGATCGCCAACTGATTTTCGATCCAAATTTTCGAATCGAACAAATTCAATTACGGCTTCTCCCGGGTTTAAAGCTTTTTGTACATCCTTCCATTTAACCTGGCTTAATGCGCTTTCAAATCCATCAATCTGTCTTGCCAGCTTTTTTTCAAGATCGTTTATTTGTATTTCCAGCATTGAAATCTCCGTAACATTCTGCTCCTGAAGAGGAACACTATATTTTTGGATGAGTAACCGTTCCATGGATTTAAGATTTTCAAACATCTCGGAAGTTTCCGGATGACCTAAGGCCAATCTCCTTGTCTGATTCACCGCATACAATAAAAATCCTTTGTAAAACAAACTATTGTCAAAAATGACCTGATCCGTTAATGGGTTTGATGTTTGAATGGCATAAGACAAGAGTTTAGATTGTTTAACATCAAAATTGATCAGATATTTTTGCAATTCACGTTCAGAAAGATGATGAAGGGATTTCAATAAAATTTGACGGTCAATTTCCGAAGATTCTTCAAAACAAAACGCGGCTTTATCTCCCCGTTTCATTTCTGCATGATGAACTCCAAGGCTTAACATGATATGAGAATAATAATCAGTTTTTCGACCGAGGTACTTTAAACAAAGTTCTTTGTACTCATTTAAAACCAATTCCACTTTTTCGTTCTCCCCTTTCTGTTGGTAGAGATCCGCCATAAAAGCGAGGTTCGCGAGCAATGTAGTAGGGCTGGATTGAGTGTTCTTACGCAATATTTGATCGGCATGAACTATCAATTCTTCAGCAGATTTTAAATTGTCCTTTTCCAAATATAAAGAAGCCAGCTTTGTCAACAGACCGGCATAGTGCTCACTCTCAAGTCCAAACAATTTCTCCGTGATCCGTAGTGCCCTTTTCCAGGTGAATTCCGCCCGTTCCGCTTCTTCTTTTAGTTTATATATTTCCGCCACATTTGCTAATGTGAATGTATACTCGGGATTCATGGTATCTCCGGATTCCTGAAAACGATTCAATTGCTGCTCCCAACCCGATTCTGCCTTCTCATAAGAACCTATTAAAAAATAAAAAGCAGAAAGATTGTTGAGGCAATTTATATAATACGGGTGATCGAAATTCTTCAGACTATCTTCGAAAATCGTTTTAGCCTCAAGCCATAGTGGCTCTGACAAATCATTCTTTCCCATATCAGAATACAATCCTCCGAGATTGATAAGTGCCCCACAATATTCCGGATTATTTTTCCCAAGTAAAATTTCGCGAAGAGCCAATGTTTTTAAATAAAGTCCTTCTGCCTTCTCATACTTTCCTCCAAAAAAATAAGTTATAGCCAGGTTATTGAGCGTACTGGTATAACTCATACTTAAGGTATCTCCATTCTTTTCATGAAGGGCCTTTTTCTCAAGATGAAGTATTTCTGCTTTATCCAGATTTCCTGCGGTGGTATGGACATAAGCAAGATTATTAAGTATAGTCATACATTGTTGATGTTCTTTTCCTTTCGAGGTCGTACACAAATCAAGCGCCTCGAGAAAGGTATGTTCCGCATTTTCATAATCATGGGTTTTAAAATAAATATTTCCTAAATGTTGCAAACTATAAATAAGCCTGTTTGATCTAGGGCCAAATTTTTCGAGTATAAGTTGATGCGCCTCTTTTTGTTTGGCGAATGCTCTGTTGCGATCGTCATTTTTTAAATAAAATTTTGAGGAGTCGATAAGGGATGTTACCCGACTTTCAATCTGAATTGAATCCAAATTTTGTGAAAACAAGCAGCATTCAAACAAAAAACAAGCAACGAATAGAATATTCCGCATGATAAATACTTATGGTCGTATGGAAATTGACAACTATTTTTCTGGCCAACCAGGGTTGAGGTCAAAATTAAAAAATAATTTAAAGCGCTCATATAACTTTTCATAAATGAATAGATCATACACAACGGATTCATCATTCTTTTATCACAAATCCTACGCGAATTATGCCCCATAAATACTGGTCGAGAATTTAAGCACAAAGAAAGGCAAACAAAGCTGCTTTCGATTTGAGCAAGGAGAAAGCCACACAAAATGGCTTTCGACACAGCGAACCGAGAATCCAGCATGAGAGTGGGTGTGGGTGTGAGCAAGGAGAAAGCCACACGAAGTGGCTTTCGACGCAAGGAACCGACCCCATCAGTACTGATGGGGCAAGCGAGCTCCGCCGAGCTTGATTTTGAGGCTTACGTAAAGTCTATTCGATAATAACAAACCCCACCCGAATTCAGCCCCATCAGTACTGATGGGGCAAGCGAGCTCCGCCGAACTTGATTTTGAGGCTTACTTGAAGTCTATTCGATCAAAACAATTCCAGCCCGAATCCGGCATGTGTGTGGGTGTGAGTGTGTGATTATTCAATTAATACAAATCCAGCCCATTGGTATGGGTCAAAACCCATGTCGCGTAATTCTTTCTGTGCGGCACGAAATGCTTCCGGAATGGTCATCTTATGTTCTAACCATTTCTTATAAAAAGTGGTCATCAATAATGATGTTTGCTTGTCGGGCACCTGCCACAAACTCATGATGATGTATTTGGCTCCGGCGATTTTAAAAGCACGCTGCAAACCATACACGCCTTCGTTGCCCTGGATGTCTCCAAGACCTGTTTCGCATGCCGATAATACAACGAGCTCCGTATTACTTAAATTCATTTGGCTGATCTCGTAAGCGGTTAACACTCCATCTTCGCCGGAAACTAACGAACGCTCGCTATGCCATCCGGCATTACCACCAGCTAAAATTAACCCGGATCTCAACATGGAATGCTCACTCATTTTGAATGGTGATTCATGGCTTCCCATTGATGACAGCAAATAATCATTTCTTCTTTTCACGTCAGGATAAAAATATCCGTGTGTAGCCAGATGAATGATATGGGGAGAATGCGCACCCATTTCACCCAACTTCTTAAATTGATGTTCAGATCCACTGGTATCGATTTTTAAATCAGGAATTAATCCTGCACTTTTTAGAATGTTTTCAATTGCCATGACTTCGCGTTCGCTTCCTGGTAAATAATTCCAAAAACTTTCGTATGAAGTCTTTTGGTTTGTGTTGATATCTTGTTTCGATCTCAAAGCCAGATTTTGTTTCCAATCTGTTGAAAACGTATCGGGATCGTAACGAATTCCTCCAAACAATACTGCCGTTAGACTTTCCTCTTTTACGGATTGGAAAAACCAATTGTCTGCTGCTGTTTAAACGTATCAAATCAAACCGATCTCCCAGACTTTCCTGATCAGTTATGGGTAGTGCATCCATATTGATCCGATGTAATAAACCTACCGGAGAATAATATATTTTCTTAATGTCCTGAAGATGATGCTCCATCGGTTTCCACAAGATGTCATATAAACTTATTGGTCGCTGATCATTTGCACGAGCACCCCTGTCTGTCAGATTATACAATCGATTCACATAATCTGCTTTCTTTTCTGAATGAGTATTTAACAGATTCAAGATCATTGTTTCATTAAAAGAGGCACAAATTTCGGAAATGAATTGCCGGGTAAAAGAATCAACGCTGCGTAAAACGAACTATCAGAATTTTCGTTCGCTTGATTAAATTCATATTGAATAAATTCGAGTGCGGCTTCGTTTGGTTTTAATTTCTGCTGCACATGCTGCCACTTGATCTGTTTGGTTACATTTCCATAATCTTTCATAGATCTGGCTAATTCCTTTTCTCTAAGTTCAATCTGACTTTCAATTTGAGCAATCTGGTTGGAGTCCCGCTCTGCAAGAGGTTGCAAATAAAGGTCGCCGAGGGATCTGTGCATAGCTCTGAGTTCGGATATCGATTCGGAATAGGTTCCATCTGAATCGGATAATTTTCTTAAATGAGCGGCAGCTTGCATCAGAAAACCTTTCTGAAATATAATATTGTCAAAACTTACAGCATTTATGTGTTCCGAGGGTGCGATCTGATTAAAACAAAATTGATCGTTTACACTTTTAGAAAAAATATTCATATAATTAGCTAACTCCCGTTCTGACAAGTGATATACAGCTTTGCCCAATAGTTTAGAATCCAATATTGATATTTCCGCATATACTGCTTCAGCTTTTTCAGTTTTATTTGTTTTTGTATAAAGTTCAGCGATCATACGGAGAGTCTGAACATAATCAGGGTGTTCATTTCCCAATACTTTTCTTCTGATCATCTGCGTTTTTAATAAGCTGGCCTCACATTTTTCAAACTCGCCCATTGCCAGATAGAGCGTCGAAAGGGTATATAAACTATTTGCAAATTGTGGGTGTTCGGGACCCAATTTCTTTTCTTCAATACTTTGAGCTTCTAAGAATAATAATTCGGCCCGTTGATATTTATTTTGCCGAGCAAGTGCTAAAGCCAGATTATTAAGGCTTGCCGCATAATCCGGATGATCAGACCAAGAGCTTTTTTAAAAAGTGTCGTCACTTCCTCCAGGAGAGATTCAGCCTTTTCCAGTTGCCCGGTATGAGAATATAACAAAGCCATATTGTGAAGGCTTTGAACATATTCCGGATGTTCTTTCCCAAAAACCTGGAGTCTGATTTGTCCAGACTCTTGATAAAGACTCTCTGCATTTACAAAATTAGCCATAGCCTCATATAATATAGCCAAATTGTTCAGACTTTGAGCATACTCCAGATGTTGCTTCCCAAAGACTTGTTCTCTGATCTGAATAGCTTCCCTGTATAATTTTTCAGCTTCTTCATAATTACCCAGATGTTTGTGCAAAACTGCCAGATTGTTAATACAGGAAGCGTAGTATGGGTGATTTGTACCGAACAATTTTACCCAAATAGATTTTGACTCCTGATACAGGATTTGTGCTTTTTCCAAATGGCCCATCGAAAAATACAGAGCCGCCATATTGTTCAGAGTTGAGGCATAATCCGGGTGTTCCTTTCCAAAATAATTTTCCCTAATAGTTTTCGCTTCCAGATGCAATTTTTCAGCTTCTCTATATCTCCCCATTTCCTTATAAATTGCAGCCAGATTATTCAGACTCCACGCATAATCCGGATGTTCTTTCCCCAATACTTTTTCGCGAATGGTTTTAGATCTCAAATACCATTCCTCCGCTTCAATAAACTTTCCCATAAAATCCAAGATCCTGCCCTTATTAAAACAAGAAGCAGCATAACCTGCTGAATGTTCTCCCAAAAAATTGTGTGCCAAAGAATCTGCCTGTTGATGTACGCTCCAGGCATTGTCAAAATCCCCTTTCCCGGTAAATCCCCGGCTCACCTTAATGAGGCTATCTATTTGTTTAACGATGAAGGTGTCCTGCTCTTGTGTGTAAGCCCAAATTGGGGTCGTCAGAAAAATAACTAAAAATTTATTGATCATTATAATTCTTGTAATTGTTTTGTAAATATACTTTGCATCTCAAGACTCTCTGGAACTTGAAAATAAAAGATAAACGAAATTTAAAAGTTTAAGATTTATTCAAATATTTGAATAAAATTAATCATAAGTTTTAATTTTTCACAAAAACGGAGTTTATTCAATTCATACAAAACCGGCCCGAATCCAGCATGAGAGTGGGTGTGGGTGTGAGTGTGCGGATTTAACAGTAGTTTTTTGCATTGTTTAGACATACCAAATTTTCCACAGCGAGCTCCGCCGAGCTTGATTTTGAGGCTTACGTAAAGTCTATTCTATCAAAACAAACCCAGCCCACTGATATGGATCAAATCCTAAGTCCCGCAATTCCTTTTGTGCCGCATGAAATGCATCCGGTATCGACATCTTCTTTTCGCCGGTTGGCGAACCTTCGGCTTCCAGCCATTTCTTGTAAAATGTGATCATCAGCATCGAAGTTTGTTTGTCGGGGACCTGCCACAGACTCATAATAATGTATTTGGCTCCGGCGATTTTAAAAGCACGCTGCAAACCGTACACGCCTTCGTTGCCCTGGATGTCTCCCAGTCCGGTTTCGCAGGCAGAGAGCACAACAAGTTCGGTATTTGATAAATTCATCTGACTGATCTCATAGGCAGTTAACACTCCATCTTCACCTTCACCTAACGGTCGTTTGCCTTGCCATCCAGCATTACCTCCGGATAAAATCAAGCCTGAACGCAACATTGGATGCTCGCTCATTTTAAATATGGGCTCATTATTGCCAACTTCCTTTTGGGCATCCGGAAAGAAATATCCATGTGTCGCTATATGAAGAAAATTAGGTGATGGACTTTGAATTCCCAAAGTTTTGAAATAAGCCTCCGTAGCTTCATTTTTGGTTTTTAATTGTGCTTGCATTCCTACACCTAAAAAAATCTGATGTATGGCTTTTACTTCTTTTTCAGTTCCCGGCAAGGAATTCCAGCTTCCCCCTCTCAGAGTGGAATCTATATTGGCAAATCGATTGGATGTATTGCTATGACTTACAATCAAGTTTTTTGAACTAAACTGCAAAGAATCCAGATCAAATATTAATCCACCCAACAACAAGGCCGTTTGTCCTGTTCGGTTTTTTAACTCAGGGATAACCAATTGACGGGTACTGTTCATACTCCTTAATTGATAGCGGTCAGCCAGCATTTCATTTTCATTGATAGAGATCGCTCCCATTTGAATGCGATGTAAAAGTCCAGTAACAGAAAAATAAATTGTCTTTTCCCCTTCCAATTCTTTTTCAAGGGGTTTCCAGATGAGTTCGTACAAAGACCGACCGCGTTCTTGATTGGTATGCGCACCGCGATTGGCAAGAGTATAAATTTGATTCACGTAATCAGCTTTACGACTAGCTTTACTTTGAAACAGGCTGTCCAGTGAACTTTCTTCAAACAATGGAACAAAAATCGGTTGATTTTCTGTTTTGTTTTTTGCCTTTAAAACAATAGCCGCATACATGATTTTATCGGTTAAATTACCTCTTTCATAATACGGATACTTCACAAATTCTATCGATACCTCGCCCGGCGCCAAGGCCTCTTGAACTGCCTGCCATCCGGTCTGCTGGATGGCCAGATCATATTCCTTCAAATGTCTTGAAATAGCTTTTTCCAATTCATTGGATTGTGCTTCCAAAACATCTACATTTGTTCTGGCAAGAATAGGTTTGGCATATTCAGCTGAAAGCTGGCGACCTATTACTTTGAGTTTATTCAATATTTCACTTATCGTAGAATCCGATTGCGCTAATCGGCTTATATGTAATTTTGCGTTTAATAAAAATCCCTTAAAAAACAACAAACGGTCATAAGCCAAACCTGAAACTGTTGATTGTCTGCCAGTTTTTTCACAATGTTGCTGTAAAAACGATAGCATTTGTGCCTGATGATTCCCATTTTTTATAAGAAATTTATTGAGTTCGCTTTCAGATAGATGGTGCATTGCTTTGATCGCCATTACTTTATCTAGCTCAAGCAACATGTCTGAGTAATCTACTGCTTTAGAATACTTATTCCAATTCCAATACAGGTGAACCAGACTTTTTATACAAGATCCCATTTCCGGATGCTGCTTCCCAAATACTGCTTCAAAAATTCTTTTAACTTCGATTAAATAAGCCTCTGCTTTTTCATATTTTCCTCTTTTAATACTAACCAAAGCAAGATTTTTTAACCCTGTTGCAAAATCCGGATGTTCTATACCCAGAATTTTTTCTCTGATTTTATTGCATTCTAAAAAGAGATTTTCTGCCTCATCCAATTCATTTAGTTGAAGGTGAAAATTTGCAAGACTACTCAAACTGGATGCATAATCCAAATGTTTCTTTCCTAACACTTTTTCCCTTAATATTTTCGATTCCAGGAAAAAAGCTTTCGCTTGCTTGAAATCTCTTTTATCCTGATACAAAAGGGCTAGATTATTAAGACAGCTGGCATAATCCGGATGATGCTTTCCAAGCATTTTCTCCCGAATGGATTTGACTTCAATATATAATTCCTCAGCCCTTTCATAATTGGTCATCTCCCAATAAATGGCCGCCAGATTATTTAGGCTTACATTCAACTCAGCCTGCTCTTTAGAAGACCATTTTCTCAATATTGAAATCGCCTCCTGGTAAAAGGCCTCGGCTTTATCGTAATTGCCCATTACCATGTGTAAATTTGCAAGGTTGTTTAATACACTTGCAAAAGCAGTGCTTTGTGCTCCTGATGTTTGTTTTCTTATTTCCTTGGATTCCAAATATAACTTTTCGGCTTTTTCAAATTGCGCCATTTTGACATACAGGTTTGCCAAATTATTGAGACTTCCACTATAATCAGGATGCCAGGAGCCAAGAACACTTTCGCGAATACTTTTCGCTCGTAAGTAGTACTCCTCCGCTAAATCGAATCTGCCCAGTTCAAGATATATAGCGCCCAAATTATTCAAACTCCATGCATAATCCGGATGGTTTTCTCCCAGCAAACTACCCCGGATATTTTTCGATAAAATATAGCAGGACTCTGCCTCAATGTAATTTCCTTTAAATCGATTTATCCGTCCTTTTTGAAAATATACATTTCCATAAGCGATGGAATGTTTTCCTAAGTATTTTTCAGCATAATCCTCTGCCCTTTTACAATCCTGCAAGGCCTGGTCATACTCCATATGGGAAACATGATCCCTGGTTTTTATTAACAAACTATCTATTCTCTGGACAATGCTTAATGTATCGATAGTCTGACACGCTAATCCGGAACAGAAACAAAATATAATAACCACAAGTGCTTTTGAAATATTCATACTCAATTCTCTTCAACATGTTGAAACCCCTTTCATTTCAGGTTAAATGGAGTTTACATGATCTCCAAATATAATCAAGTAGCCAAAAAACATATTTTCATTTAAAGGCAGCTTTACTCTGATTACTCATCACCGATATATCCTAAAGTAACGCAGGGAGCAATGTTGTTACTGTTTGAGTTATCCGGAAAATCAGGACATCCTGTGATACCACAAGGCATTTCATTAAAGGAAATTATTTGGATATTTCCAACAATTCTCGGGAATATGATCGCTGAAAAATCTGCATTTCTAACTTTATAAAATGCATCCGCAACAATACTTATCCCATAATCTCTTCCAGGGAATATACGCTGATCGTTCACTGGTATATAATACTCCTGATGCTTCGATTTGGATTCAATGTCCAATTCTGTAATTAAACTCTTTGAATACAGATTATAAAACTTCACCCGGAAATGACCAACACGAGGCAATTTAATTCCAATTTTGCTGATGACTCCCGGTTTCAATGGAGTAAATCTGAAGCCATATTCCCATACATTAGTAGCCATTTCGATGGTATCGATTTTTGTCCCTTCCAGTTCCAGCAAACTTAATATCGGATTTTCTTCCACGCTGTGGTAATCCTTTTGGTCACAAGCCCAACTACTGATCAATATAACCAGAAGAAGGATTGATGTGTTTATTTTAATATCACTGCTATATTCCATTAAACGAAATATTAGTTTCTATCATGTTTTATTATTAAGGGGACTTCTATTTATTAAAAAAGTTCGTTTCATTTGTTCAAATGATATTCATTTAAACTTCAAAGGCTACAATGGAGCTTTTGCAAGCAAGGTTTTTCAACAATTTCGATTCGGTTTTCAACAATTTCGTGAATTTATTTGTGATTTTTCAGTTCCAGGGCACACTATGCCCATGCTACTTTTCTTTTTAGTTGGATAATCCGGAATAAATTATATGTTATGTTTGTCAGTCCAATTTGAAAAGAAGATCTTACTTTACCTATGCATCGTAATTTCATTTTTCCAAACATCGTGGTGATACAACCAAATACATGTTCAACTCGTGCACGTGTTCTTGATAAGTTCGTATTTCTGTCTTGCTCCCTGTCGTTTAATGGACGGTTTCTTCTTCCTTTCTGATTTATACAAGGTATCATCCCTTTCTTCCGGATTCGTTCTCGGAAATCCCAGCTTGCCGAATCTCCATATAAGCGTTTTCCTTTATCCCGTTTTTCTATCAATACATCCGTCATTTCACCATCATAAACATTCGCAGGGGTTATTTCATAGTTGGTAATCAGTTTGGTGTTTTTATCGATCTTCACATGATCTTTATAGCCGTAGGCTTTGCGATTATGGTGCTTTACCCAGCGGGCATCGGAATCTTTTTGTCTTCCAATATTTGGGTTGTCCTCCCATTCTTGTGGTATTTGCCCATTCTTTATTAAGTCATTATCCTCTTTACTATTGCGGTTAATTTCGCTTTCTACAATATGAGCATCTACAATACTACCCTTATTTATTATTACCCTATTCTGGTGTAATAGTTGATCCAGTTTTTTGAATAACCTTTTATCCGCCTTCTTTAAACTCAATTCATTCTTGAACGACCAGATTGTTCTTGCGTCAGGAATCTGATCCGTTCCTCGTATTCCTAAAAATAATTTAAAACTTGTCCTGTCTGCTATTTGGAATTCCATTGATTCATCACTTAAATCATATATTCTTTGAACAATTAATAACTTGAACATCATCACTACATCATAAGATGGCCTGCCGGGACCTTCTCCCGTTCTTTTAACAATTTTTTCCAGCTCCTTTCGAAAATATTCAAATCTGATGTAATCGTTAAGCTTAGCTAATGGATCTTTATCAAAAGAACGAAGTTTTTCAACAAGCGCATCCCACTCAAATAGCTCAAGTTGTTGCTTTGGTGTAATGATTTTGGCCATATAGAATTTTTCCCAAAAGATAGGTATTTTTATGAATATTTAGAAGTCCCCTTAACATCTTGTTGCAACTAAGCAACGAAATCTTATTCACTCAAGACAGTACTATAAACTTCAAAATATTTCAGGTATAATAATCAACAGATGCAAATCAAAAGCTGTAAAATATAACAGGATCATCGCATGATACAAGAAACGCTTACCACTGGAATGATATTCTCCAATTTTCTATCCTCATTGAAAGAAGCCCGCATGGCATAATTAAGTATGACATTCCTGCTAAAACGCCAATCCCCCCCAAAAGAAATGAAACTGCTATTACGTAGAACATGACGAGTAAAATTTACAGGTGCAAAGACTTCAGTGAAAAAATTATATCTTGAATTGCCGTAGCGAAAGTTTATTCCGCAATCAAATTGGTATACACTTTCATTTATTAAAATATTTCGCTCACTTGTTAGCCTTGCTATCCCGCTCATAAGTATATTCTTTCCGAATCCTTTACTTCCATTTAACCAAATTCCCCAAGTTGTCCGAACTTTACTTAAATTTTTGAATTTGAGTAAACTGCTATCTCTACTATCATAATCAAATGCTTGCCCAAAAGCTAAATCAATATAGCTGCTGTTCCATTTCTCAGCCTTATACAAATCGACAATCTTCTTCATGCGCTCGATATAGGAATGATCCAAATTGTTGAGTTCAATGTCCAAAGCTTTAATGTCATCTTTTAACTGATATTTTTCCTCTAAATCTTTAGTTTCAGCCATTTTCTTTTTTTGCTGCTTGATTTGATCTTTCAATTTGCTTTTGTCATCATCGTACTCTTTAATGACATTTTTGAAAATATTCTTATCTTCGAGAGGCTCGAATTGCCTGTATAAATTAATTTTAACAGCGTATGCAAAACTGCGTATGCGCCAATTATTTTCCAGATTTACAACAGAGTCTTTTCCTTCCGAATCCATGAAATGAATGGTTTTGGTTTCCAGCTCATTATTTCCGTCAACTGTTCCGAAGGAGAGGTCCAATCCGGACAAAAGTTTCAAAAAGTCAGAACGTTTGTAATAATTCTTTAATTTTCTTGGTGTATTAAAATATATTTCATTGAAAGGTTGGGTTTGGATTGCTAAATTTGGAGTAAGGCCATAACTTTTAAAAGACCAATCCACTTTAAAATTACGAAGATTAGAAGGCTTAGGTACCAAGCTGGGATTGACACCCAATAAATCGAAAGCAGGGGAGACCGGTATGGAAAATTCAGGAGCATAACTGATGTAATTTGCCGTTTGTTCCTCCATCTGACTTTCTGCCTGCGACTGTCCAGTGTTAACTGAAAGGAAGATTGCGAATGCCTGCAACAGTATGACAGGCATTCGCTTCTTATTTTTGAAAGGAATTTTGATTACATCCACCGATAAACTATAAATAGATTTAGTAAACGAATACATAATCAGCTTTTCTTTTGAGTTCCACCCGGCAAAATGGTTTTAATATCCTTTGATTTATTCTTTGGCGGAGCTACAGGCATCGGTACACAATGGTCTTTAAAATCACATGCATAGCGTTTGCAACCAATTGTAAGTTGTTGATTCGTGCATTTGATGCAAATCATGGTATCCAGGTTTAAGGTGTCGCATGATTTGGTGTAGAGTTTTTGTTTGTTTATAGATTGGTTAAAACCGCTTGTAAGAAATGTAATTTGGATAAAAAAAGTAAAGAATAATTGTTTCATTAAATTTAGGGGACTTCTATTTATTAAAAAAGTTCGTTTCATTTGTTCAAATGATATTCATTTAAACTTCAAAGGCTACAATGGAGCTTTTGCAAGCAAGGTTTTTCAACAATTTCGATCCGGTTTTCAACAATTTCGTGAATTTATTTGTGATTTTTCAGTTCCGGGCACACTATGCCCATGCTACTTTTCTTTTTAGTTGGATAATCCGGAATAAATTATATGTTATGTTTGTCAGTCCAATTTGAAAAGAAGATCTTACTTTACCTATGCATCGTAATTTCATTTTTCCAAACATCGTGGTGATACAACCAAATACATGTTCAACTCGTGCACGTGTTCTTGATAAGTTCGTATTTCTGTCTTGCTCCCTGTCGTTTAATGGACGGTTTCTTCTTCCTTTCTGATTTATACAAGGTATCATCCCTTTCTTGGATTCGTTCTCGGAAATCCCAGCTTGCCGAATCTCCATATAAGCGTTTTCCTTTATCCCGTTTTTCTATCAATACATCCGTCATTTCACCATCATAAACATTCGCAGGGGTTATTTCATAGTTGGTAATCAGTTTGGTGTTTTTATCGATCTTCACATGATCTTTATAGCCGTAGGCTTTGCGATTATGGTGCTTTACCCAGCGGGCATCGGAATCTTTTTGTCTTCCAATATTTGGGTTGTCCTCCCATTCTTGTGGTATTTGCCCATTCTTTATTAAGTCATTATCCTCTTTACTATTGCGGTTAATTTCGCTTTCTACAATATGAGCATCTACAATACTACCCTTATTTATTATTACCCTATTCTGGTGTAATAGTTGATCCAGTTTTTTGAATAACCTTTTATCCGCCTTCTTTAAACTCAATTCATTCTTGAACGACCAGATTGTTCTTGCGTCAGGAATCTGATCCGTTCCTCGTATTCCTAAAAATAATTTAAAACTTGTCCAGTCTGCTATTTGGAATTCCATTGATTCATCACTTAAATCATATATTCTTTGAACAATTAATAACTTGAACATCATCACTACATCATAAGATGGCCTGCCGGGACCTTCTCCCGTTCTTTTAACAATTTTTTCCAGCTCCTTTCGAAAATATTCAAATCTGATGTAATCGTTAAGCTTAGCTAATGGATCTTTATCAAAAGAACGAAGTTTTTCAACAAGAGCATCCCACTCAAATAGCTCAAGTTGTTGCTTTGGTGTAATGATTTTGGCCATATAGAATTTTTCCCAAAAGATAGGTATTTTTATGAATATTTAGAAGTCCCCTTTATGATAATTATTATTTTTGAAATCTAATTTAAAATTGTAGAAACTGTAAATCCTGACATCGGCGGAATTTTTGCTGTTGTTTTAATAATTCCTCTGCATTGCAACCAGCATCTGTCCCATTTTTCTTGTTTTCGTAAACAGTCATCGCTTTTGAGATCCCCACTTCTACAAAAAGGTAATTTTGCACACTTTTCGCATGGATCTGGTTTCTTTGGATTTGGGTTAGGTTTTGGCTTAGGTCCAGTAATTCTTGCTAAAATGAACACATCATTTGAACTATGAACTGGAAAAAAGGATAGTTCAGATTCACTTGACATTGCAATGTATGTTCTGTATTGACCGGATTGTAAATAATTTAATTCAATATTTTCATGAATTTCAGATTTTAACCCGCTTATTTTATTAAAATTGTGTGCGTTCGCTATGCATGAATTAATTTGAGAATTGCTAATTGGTAAGAATTGATAATTGTTATTTGACCCTAAATAATAATTTGCACAATTTTTAATCAATTTCTTATCTTGACAAAATGTAAAAATTGAAAACTCTTTTATTATATTATCAGTTTTTTTTAAATATTGATTTTTCCCTTCAACAGTGATAGGGCTTTGACTGAATAATAGTTTTGCAAATGCAAAAAGTATAAAAGTTAGATAATATTGTTTCATATTCTTAGTTTATATTTTAATTGAAATTGGTTTTACAAGAATTCCCTTAAGTTCAATTTGAATTTTTTTAACATATTTATCACATATGGCAGCACAACCTATATAGCTAATATTGCAACCATCCCAGCATTCATTACCAATTTGGGATGCCTTAATACAGTCATCCCAACACATTATTTTAGTTTCATAGCAGTCCCCTCTGCATGCAATGTTTTCTGGCGAAGATGATCTTCCAATAGACTTAATTGGGGCGGTGTATTCTATTATATTTAAATTTTTTCCATGACCAATGAAATATGCAACCGAATTATTTCTATACAGCACAGGAGTGATTGAAGTTTTTCCAATTTTTTCGGTAGAAATATTTTTTATTTGCCCTACACCTTTTGTTTTTATGATTGAGTTTATATCGGTTTGTGTTATTATTGTAGATGTATATTCATTTTCACTACTGTTAAAATAATTTTGACAATTTTTGGACAATTTTAAGTCACTGCAAACTGTAAAGTGTTTTAATTGTGTATTAACATTTGTGGTGCTTTTTACATATAGTTTTTTATTATTAATTATTATGGACTTTTGAGTAATCCCTAATTGTATAGTTAATAAAGAAGTAATTAAAGTACATAGAATATATTTCATTTGATTTAATGATTTATTGATTAAGTAATTGTAATTTATTTTGTCCATTGCCATTAATTGAAATATTAATAATTGCTTTGGGAACCCTTTTGTAACATATATTTCTACCACAAGCCATATAACTGTCTTTGCATTCTTGTTCACAAGTTTTATTTCCATTGCATTTGTCTTTACAGAGTAGCGCAACATCTACGCAATCTTTAATACATTTTTTTCTTTCTTCAGAAAGTTCATTTGCGCTTTTAGCCATAACTTTATTCCTGGGGTCAACAGGTTTACTGGTATAACTTTCGATTTTGAGAATATTGTTTGACATTGAAAAATAACTTATTTCATTACCATTTTGGATATAATAATCAGTCTCTAATCCCATTTTTTCCTTTTGTATGCCTTTTATGCTATTAAGATTTTTTACTTGTAGAAGGGATTTTAATGAGTTGTTCCCCAAATTGAATTGAGCGCATTGACCTCCGTCGTCGCATGTATAGGTTTTGCAATTCTTTTTAAATAATTTGTCTTCGCACAATGAGAATGATGTGATTCCAGATGTTACTCGTTCTTTCGATTTAACATACAACCCATTTTTTATTTCAATTTCTTTCTTTTGTGCAAAAGTTCCTAGAAATATTATAAATACTAAGAATGTACTAATTTTAAATTTTTTATTTTTCATATAATTTATTTGTTGCAAAGGTGAATTAATTATTAATTTGATAAAATAGCTAAATAGTATGAAATTTATATACACAAAATTGACTTACTGATTAGCAAATGTTCTCATGTTAAAATTAGATTTCATGTATGCTTTTAAACAGTGTATCGCACCATAAAATCTTGTATTAGTTCCAGATTCACATACACAGCTTACAAATGGATGGATTGAATGTGTTTCAAAATATGGTTTAGTAGTGCATTCTCTAAGAATTTTACAACATCTATAATCTAACAATATATGTTTTCTTACTAACTGCCCGTTTTCTCGCTTTAATCCAATATAAGATTTGTATTTAGTACTATTAGGATACAAGAATTCATAATCTGGCAATAAAACAAATGAGCTGGAGATTGAATCGTATTTATAAAATTTGGCAATTACATTTTCTGGTTCAGGGTTAATTGGTTTATCTTCTGATATAATCGTGCTTGATAAAGTAATTAGTGAAAATACGGTTAAATAAATAATAGGATTTGTCATTTAACTAAATTTTAGTCAAATGTATTTTGGTATAAGGTAGTTTAAAATCGCTATTACGTATGAAATAAGTAAAGATTGATTGCTAATATTTATTATGAAACTTGTTCAATGCCTCTGTCCGAGTATGTACATGCAGTTTTTCATAAATACTGCGTACCTGGGATCGCACAGTGTGTTCTGAAACGAATCGCTCGGCAGCGATTTCTTTATAAGCTAACCCGCGTTCAAGACGTATTAGGACTTCCCATTCCTGGGGTGTGAGTTTTTCAAAATCCGGATGTTTCTTTTCGTTGGTTTTAAACGAACTGGCAACCATGCGAGAGATTTGCCGGGACATAGGGGAGCCACCCTGGTACATGTCCCGTATTGCTTCTGCTAATTTTTCTGGAGTTGTTCCTTTTAATACATAGCCATTGGCACCTGCTGCTAATGCATCATACACTTCCCGGGAATCCTGGTGGTCGGAATAAACCAAATATTGAATGGTTTCTTTCATAGAGCTGCAATCGCGTATGCATTCAATCCCTGATTTACCTGGTAAACCAATATCCATTAAGACTATGTCCGGATTGACTGTATGAAGATTGTTTTCAAATTCTTCTGCAGAGTTAAATGATCCAATGCATTCTAAATCAGGATAAATGTTGATCAGGCTTGCTGTCAATTTACGGATGTCGGCATCGTCCTCGACAAGTGCTACTTTAATTATATCCTTAAATTGTTTCAAGCTGCAAGATTCAAAAAAATAATGAAAAGTTAAAATACCACATTCGTATGAAAGCAGCAAATTCACTTAATATCCATTCGTAAATTTTAAGGGTCCAAAAAGCTGAATACAGGTACCGGAACCCGGACTGCTGTTTAAGCATAAGCTAGCTGAAATAGACTCAGCTCGTTGCATCATACCACGAAGGCCATTGCTAGTCTTGCCTGCATGTACTGAATCAAATCCTTTGCCATCATCTTTAATTTCAAAATGGTAGGTTTTGTTAGGCAATTCTTCCAGACGAATCCAAACCTGCTTAGCCAGGGCATGTTTTATTATGTTATTCAGGATTTCCTTAAATATTAAAAGCAATTGTCTTTTGATATCAGGATGTACCAAATCATTGGACTTGCTTTTGGGAAGTGTGAAGGAAAGCTGAATCCCGGAATCTTCTAAGTACTGCCTGGCATGTTCCTGAAAATAAGCCTGCATGTCGTCAAAGTGATCAAAATCAGGATTAATCGAAAAGACCAATTCGCGCAATTGAGAGGAAGCTATTTTCGCGTCATCTGCTACATGACGCAATCTGAGTTTTAAATCGTCTTGGGATAAGTTGCTAATTCGAGATGAAACTTGTGCAGATAATGCTATTTTAGTAAGACTTGATCCCACTTCATCATGAATATCCTGGGCAATTTTATTTCGTAGAATCTCTTTGTCCCGATCTTTTTCAATTTCTGAAATCTTAAGCCGGTAGTCGTAAATAAAAATTGAGAATAATAAACTAACAAATATTAAAATTAAAATTCCGTAATACCATGGACTTTTCCAGTAGGGTCTATTGATTTTAAAATCGATCAAATTTTTATGGAAACAAATTGATCCATTTTGGCATATTTTTAATTGAACTTTATAGTTACCATAACCGATTCCGGATAGTCTTAAAATGGGTTCTTTCCCAATTGAAATCCAATTACTGTCTTTGCCAAAAAAACGGAAATAATAAGTATTTAAAAAACCATCCAATAAATTAGGTGTTGCAAATTGAATTTCTAAATTGTTTTGATCATAGCCTAGAGCTGATAATTGGTCAATGGATACATCCTGATTATTTGCTTTAATAGAACGTATAATAAGGGTGGTGTCAGGTATTGGATATTGAAATTCTTTGTGATGCACATAAATGTATCCTTTTGGATTGATTAAATAGTGGAGATTGGGATTTCCGGTAACTTTATGGGTTGTAATGCCATCTGAAGGTAAACCATAATACGAATTGAATTCATAACATTGAAAGGTCTTTGGGTCTATTCTAATTAATTTATTGATGTTTGTTGTCCATAATATCCCATTTTCGTCACAATTAATTGTGTTTATATAATTATCAGTGAGCTTAAATTTATCTTTATAGTCTGTAATTTTTAAATTATCAACATTAAATTTAAATATTCCATAGCCTTGTGTTCCAAACCAAATGGAACCATCGGGATCTAAAGCTGATGATGAAATATTTGGATTGAAATAGGATCCGGGATTTTGATTGGGGTAAATGATTTCAAATTGATTTGCATTCCGTTTCCAATGTAAAAGTCCGGGACCCAAAACAGATCCGAACCATAAATTCATATTTTTATCTTCACGAATTGTATTAAACAATCGAAACAGTTGATTCTTATCAAAGAGTTCTAATGGATAGTGAATTACAGTATTTGAATCTATATTATACTTATAGATACCTCTTCGATTGATGGTCCCAAACCAGATATTATTTTTAGAATCTTTTAATACTGAACTTGAGAATAGTTCAAATGGATAGGCACTTTTGATATCCTTGCTAAAGCTCCAGGATTTATTTAAAATTGGATTGTACCAAAAGCTTACATTTCCACAAATTAACCAGCGAGAACTGTCGATGATAAAGATTTTAGATATCTGTGTCCGTGGTTCATATGGCGAAATGGGCTTGACCAGGCTGCAGGTTTGATTTCTTTTGTCATAAATAATAACACCGGAATACAGATAGGTAGATATAATTAAACTGTCATTCTCTAAAACACTCTTGGGGTATTTTGATTCATTTGGAAAAATATCTTTGCATTCACTATATGAAAACAGTTTATTAATTGTTGTAGACTTTAATAAGCCCTTATCAGTCGCAGCGAAGTAATTTGATTTATATTTTACTAGATTTTTAATAAGGATCTCGGGGGACATCCGGTGAAATACCAGATTGTTGGTTGTCGCATTGTAGATTTGATATTCTTTTCCGGTGCCGCAGGTGATCCCGATTTCATCATCTGAAATTTTACACAAGAAAGGAGTCATTTCATAATATTGAAACGGTTTGTGTTGGATTGGTCTAAAAGTATTTGATTTTAGATTGTAATGTATGATTTGTACATTTTTGCAAAAATCTTCATACAGTATTACCGCAACCGAATCATTTATTTGTTGAAATGAAAGAAACCGGTTATATTCTTTAAAAGGTAATGGTTTTATTTCATGATAAAACTTATTCTGTGGATCTATTTCAAATAAACAGGTTTGATCGTTGTCACCCAGTTCACTCAATCGAGGACCAGTTACCCAAATTTTTCCATTTGGAAATTCCAGGATTCTGTTGGGTTGAATTGGATTGTTATATTTAATGTAATCATTAGGAAAATAGTAAGATTGAATTATCGATAGGTTTTTGTTTACATGGAAGATTCCGCCAGTGGTGACAGCCCAAATGTTCCCTTTGCTTGAAATTAATATATCCTGAGTTCTATTGGTAATATTAAATTTTTCAGGAATGCAAGGGAATATTAAATTTTGTATTTGAAATGTTCGTGTATTGATTTTTGAAATGCCTTTGTCTGTCCCGACTATTATATAACTACTGTCTAATTGATTCAAACAAAATACTTTAGATCCGAGTATTTTCCGCGGACCAATACCCGTTGGGATCGTATAAAAGGTTTGGCCATTGTAAACTTGTAATGCGGTAGAACCAATCCAAAGAAATCCATCTCGATCAATTAATATTACCGATAAATTACTAGTATTAAGACCGTGTTCTAGCCCAAGTATGTTATAATTTGAAAAAATAGACTGGCTGTGGCCAACTTTAATGAATATGGTAAATATAATTAAACCAAAAATATATTTGATAATACTCATCCAAATTTAAATGAAATTTTTTTGCGAAGATAGAAAATGGAAATTGAACTTGATGTAATTAATATTTAGTTCCTGTGTGTGAATTTAAAAAAGGAGAAAGCCACGCGAAGTGGCTTTCGATGTGAGCAAGGAGAAAGCCACACGAAGTGGCTTTCGACGCAGCGAACTGAAAAATCAAGCGAGCTCCGCCGAGCTTGATTTTGAGGCTTACGTGAAGTCTATTCTATCAAAACAAATCCTGCCCGAATCCGGCATGTGTGTGGGTGTGGGTGTGAGCAAGGAGAAAGCCACACGAAGTGGCTTTCGACGCAGCGAACTGAAAAATCAAGCGAGCTCCGCCGAGCTTGATTTTGAGGCTTACGTGAAGTCTATTCTATCAAAACAAATCCTGCCCGAATCCGGCATGTGTGTGGGTGTGGGTGTGAGCAAGGAGAAAGCCACACGAAGTGGCTTTCGACGCAGCGAACTGACCCCATCAGTACTGATGGGGCAAGCGAGCTCCCGCCGAGCTTGATTTTGAGGCTTACGTAAAGTCTATCCGATAATAACAAACCCCACCCGAATTCAGCCCCATCAGTACTGATGGATCAAGCGAGCTCCGCCGAGCTTGAATATGAGGCTATCGCTATCTGATAATCACCTTTATAATAATTACTATTTGCAATATTTGATAAATTTTTTACATACAAGGAATCTTTCAATTCCGGATATTTATCAATCAATTTCAATGTTTCTGTGGATATAGCCTCTGCCTCATCATAATTGCTTTTGGTATTACAAATAAATGCCAGGTGGGTGTTGATACAGGCTAAAAATGGTACATCCTTACCCATATGTTTAATCACCAGATTTTTTGCTCCCGTAGCCGCAACTTCTGCTTCGTTAAGTTTGCTTTCATTCAAGTATTTTACAGAAAGAGTGAATAAGCCATCAGCCTGAAACAGGATGGTAGCTGAATCCATTTCCTGGGCTCTAAGTCCAAATAAAATAATAAAATACAAAGGAACCATGTACTTTATAGGGCTCATAATAAATATTAAATTGCAATTAAAAATAAAATAATGCTCAGCGCGCATGCAGAAATAATTATATAATTGAATCAAACAATATATTTAGTGCTCTCCAATTGCATAACTGAGCTTTGATTTGATTCCAAAGATATAAGTGTTTATACATTCCAAAAATTATAATTAACATTGAAGTCTCAAAATAATCGACTACTGTAAAAATCTGATTAATTTCAGTCGTTTAAGGTCTCCAGACCGAGATCAACACGCATCAAAACTGGATAACATAAATTAATTTGACAAATTATTTATTGCCTATTTCATTTCTTATTTGCAATAAATAATTATTGAATTCTATCCAATTGCTTTTTCTTCTCAACATTTTAAATTCAATGTCTTTTTCCACAATCGCAACATCAAATCCATTGATAAAGTATTTACCAATCTTATCTCGAGATAATTCGTGATCTCCCGATAACCAATCCAGATAGGCCAAATAGATACACGAAACTTTATCCTTTGGTTTATCCCTATAGACTTTTGAGAAATAATCATATGCAGACGGAATGTTGTTTCTACAAAATTCATTTTGGGCTTTTCTCCTGAGAGATGTGTACTTGAACTTTCCTGCCTGATCCATCAATAAAGTAATGCTGTCAACCAGATTATATTTTTCCGTTAGAAGGTAATTTTTGCAAAGATCATTCCACAGACCTATGGTATCGCCGGTAATTTTAAATTCACTAATACTGAGCAGCTCCGCTTCATTGAATTTCCCCATATACATATAATTCCAATTCATGGCGATCTTCCATTGTGGGTTATTGGGTTCTAGTAAAATGGCTTTTTTCATAAATGAATCGGATCTTTCATTCTCATAGATGATCATGTTAACCATTGCCAGATTATAATAAAAAATGGGCCTGGTGTTATCTAATTCGATTGCTTTTAAGAATGCTGCTTCTGCTTCCTTTTCTTTACCTCTAAGATTGTAATAAATATTTCCAAGCGTTCCATACCAGCAGGCATACGTTTCTCCTCCCCTTTTCAAATATAGATTCATTTGTTCGGCAGCCTCAAGGTATTTTCCTTCCTCAATTAAAAGCCAGGCATTGAAATGGGAAATATGAGGATGGAGTGAATCTATTGCTGCAGCTTGCTTCATCCAGCTTTCACCCAAATTTTTCAAATCAGGATTGGTGATGAGTTCTCCTACAACACCCGTATAAGGTAAAATCCATTCGGGTGCCAGTTGATGACAGATATTCTGGTAATAATTTGCTGAATCAACCATCTGCCTGTAAACAAATATTCTTTGCATGAAATAATATACCACCGGATTTTCGGGTTCAAGCTCCCTTGCCAAACTTAAAAAATACAAAGCACTATCCAGGGAGACTGCGTTATCTTTTTCAAAAGAAAAAGCAATTCCCTGACACAACAGTTCTCTTGCTAATAGTAAACGGTACATATAATGGCTGCTACCCAGTAATTCCTTAGCTCGCTTCAAATAAGCTGCATTGGGCAGGAATGACTTGAATCCCTGGCATTCAATTATTTTCACATCCGCTTTGAGCAGATGATTCACATATTGTTGAACTTCATCCTGCAATGCAGCAGCATAATTTCTTTTTATAGTAAGGTGCAATTTTGAAATTTGAGAGTTTGCAGTCAATAATCCATAATAATATTCGGCACAGTCAGCATCCGGCTGAAAGAATTTTTTTTCTTTGATTCGCAAATTAAATTTTTGATAAAATTCCTGCGTATTTGAATCTGCCTGGCTGATTATATCTGAATCGAGGCCTCTCATATCGACTGCAGACAAATAAGGTAACTGCTGCTTATTTGCTTTAAATAAAGAATCAGCTTTTTCATAACTCGTTTTACAAATTTTTTCACTTTTGTTACCGACAATCACCTGGATTCTGGCTCAGTGGCGATGCCTCTACAGGTATCCGATCATCCAGGTAACGACCAATTTCATTAAGGGTAAGCCAATTGTCGGCATTATGGTCTGCCAGTCCGTACATAGCATTTATCAAATGATAAGAAAACACGCCTCTTCCACCTCCCCATTGTTCTCCTTCTATTGAAAATTCATTTGGCTGGCAAGATAAAATTTTAACTTCATTTGAAAATTGTCGGGCGAGGTTAGCATTTGTCGTTTGTGAACCATCTACGGCATGTCCGGCTAATTTTCCTGACCGGCAGGCATCCGCAATGATTAATACCTTTGATTTGTTTTTTGTAGATAGAGTCGTAATGACTTCTTGCAGCATGTGTACCTGAAATGCTCCGCCAGCCATATAGACTCTGGATGGGGAATCCCAACATAGTAAAAATCCGGGTTGTGTCAAACTTTTTTCTCTACATCTCCATGCCCGGAAAAATAAATAATAGCCTGGTCTCCTTCTTTACATACCTCCCATAACCAATCCAATGCATTGGCAAATTGGGCCATGGTTGCATTTTCATTGATCAATACTTTTAAATGATCATTATCCAGATTACCACCTGCATCACTCCTCAAATAATTAGCAAAAGCCTCTGCGTCTTTATCAGCAAAACGCAAATCAGGAATGCCGGGGTCCTGGTAGTCGGAGATGCCGATGACGACAGCGTAGGCCTCACCCCGGCCCCCGCCACTCTGTGGAGAGGGGGTTTTGATTTGGGCCCCTTTGGTTTGGGCTAACAAGCCAGAGCTTAAAATGGAACAATAAGAAATGATCAGATAAATTTTGCGGATGCTATTTCTCAAGCTGATCATCGCTTTTCAACTTTTCAGAATGACATTAAACAGTCTAGTGCTTTACTATTTTTCTGACCAGATGCAAATGCTCACCTTTCAATTCAACCAAATAAATTCCTGCCTGAAATGAAGATGCATCTATATTCAAATTAAATAATTCATGAGCATTCAACAATCCGGAATCGAATAATTGAATACCCATGGCATTGTAGATGGAACAACTCACCGGTCCTGAAAATCCTTTTAACGTAAGTTGAGCATTTTCATATACGGGATTGGGGCTGACCAATAGCTCTTGCAATCCTTCCGTTTGTCCTGTGCCAACAATCTGCGCAATATTTAAAGACACCCTGGCTTCAGAACAATCACCATCCACATCGCAAAGTTTATAAGTGAATTCATCTGTTCCATAATAATTTGGATCAGGAGAATAGGTATAATGGCCATCTCCATTAAAAGTTACGGTACCGTGTTGCGCAAGTCCACGATTCAATTCAAGCAACCATTCATTTCCTCCATCACCACTCATCAAGTCATTGCCACTCACGTCGCCAAAATAAATTTGCGCCTGTTGCAATGAAACTACATCGTCATAGCTCACAGGCAAATCATTTATAGGATTTATTTGGATATAAACCCTTGCTGATACACAGTCGTTATTTATATCGCACAGGGTATAAGTGAATAAATCGGCTCCATAATAGTTTTCCTTTGGAGTATACTGTATGCTTCCTTGAAGATCCATAGTAACTGTTCCATGTGCTGCACCTCCGTTCAACCCATTCAAATTCCATCGATTCCCTCCATCACCACTTGGATTGTCGTTTGTGCTTACTGCACTTAGTAATGACTCATCTTCATTAAACGTAAATACATCATCCTCACTTATTGGAAGATCATTCACCGAATGCACCTGGAGTGAAACTACCGCTTCAACACAATCATTATTCCGATCGCAAAGGATGTATACAAATTCATCAGGGCCATAATAATTGGCCTGAGGTAAATATCGGAAGTATCCCGATTCATGACTGATTACTTGACCATGGGAAGCGCCTCCATTAACGCCTTTAAGTTGAAGACGATTATTTCCATCAGCACTGAGTGAATCATTATCCAATAAATTACCAAATTTCAGAGTCTTCATTCAATTCAAATTGATCGTCGAATGCAATGGGCAAGGCCGATGAGGCCAAAATGTTTATAGTCACTGTGGCCATCGAACAATCACAAAAGTTATCGCAAAGTTTATAAACAAACTGGTCAGTTCCGCAATAATCCAGGTCGGGTTTGTAAACAAAGCTTCCATCGCTGTTCATCACCACCTTTCCATTTTGAGCCCCTCCATTCAATCCACTAAGTCTCCAAAAATTATTTCCATCTCCACTCCGCGTAT
Source organism: Saprospiraceae bacterium (assembly GCA_016716185.1). Lineage (NCBI taxonomy): Bacteria > Pseudomonadati > Bacteroidota > Saprospiria > Saprospirales > Saprospiraceae > Saprospiraceae bacterium. The sequence goes on from JADJWV010000002.1 coordinate 2,920,384, forward strand.
CATTGGGTATCACCGTTGCCATTAAAACTTCGTTCTTCAATATGGTGAAATCATCATTAACGGCTTCAGGAGAATCATTAAATGGTTTTACCCTTACATAGGCCGTAGCCATAGAACAATCCTGATTGCCATCACACAATTCGTATTGAAACTGATCCAAACCATGAAAATCAAGACGAGGTATATATCTGAAATCTCCATTGGTGTTTAATACGACGGTACCGCCCATTGCGCCGCCATGAATACCTACAAGTCTCCAGGTATCCACGATATCTCCGCTTGGAGTGTCATTACCAGCTACAGATTCATTTAACTCGATATCTTCCAAGGTGATGAAATGATCTTCTACAGCAACCTGAAAATCGTTGACTGGTCTGATAAACAATGAAACTGTGGCCTGAGAGCAGTCCATGTTTTTATCGCATATTTCATACGTGAATTCGTCAGTACCATTGTAATTAGGATCCGGTTTGTATATAAAAGCTCCATCCGTGGTCATACTTACTCTCGCATGCCGTGCACCACCATCGGGTCCGATCAACTTATAATCATTGGTTCCATCACCACTTAAAGTATCATTGAGACTTACATTTCCCAGGTATACCATATCCTCATCGAGGCTATAATTATCGTCAGTAGCAACCGGCTTGTCATTTCCAGAAAAGATCCTGATCGTGACTACCGCAGTTGCACAATCCGAATCCTTATCGCACAGGGTATAGCTGAATTCATCATTTCCGAAATAATCGGGTTCAGCTGTGTAAATAAATTTTCCTGTGCTATCCATGGTCACCGTACCATGCATAGCCCCACCATTTTGACCAATAAGCTTCCAAAAATTACTTCCATCCCCACTGGAGGTATCGTTTAAACCTGGCATCGGCAGCCAGCTCTTCATCCTCCTGAATTGTAAAATCATCATGGGTAGCTATAGGTAGATCATTTATTGAATTTACGATGATGGTTATTTTCCAATGGCACAATCCATGTCTCTATCGCACAGTTCATAAAGAAATTCATCCATACCATGAAAGTTTGGATTGGGATTGTAATAGAATTTACCATCTTCTTCCATCCGGACTGTCCCGTTCGAAGCTCCTCCATTAATGCCTTTCAGTTTAAAAATATTAGGGATATCCAAACTAAGAGCATCGTTGGTATAGGCAAAAGCGATCAGCTCGTGATCTTCATTGACATCAAATTGATCGTTGGTAGCGACCGGCAAAGAATTGGATTTTGTTCGCTTCCCTTGAGCAAAGAACGTGCCCCACCGATACCCCTGGACCAACAAAGATGACATTCCTTGAGATTTCATTTTTGTTTGATCAAGAGAGATCACCGATGATTTAGATGGTTTGCCGGGAGAACTTGTAAAACCATCGTCAAAACTCACTTTATCATCCAATACAGAATAATTTGGAAACCCAAATCCTTTTGTTTTTTCCTGTATATATTGAAATTCACCTTTTTCAACATCACATGCAACTACTGCATTTTCCAATGGAGTATTAGGATTGATATAATCACTTATATAAAAATCCATGACCATAACCGTTTGTGAATTTTTTGAAAAGCCTGGATTTTTAAAATGATACAGCCTTTTTGCTCCAGGGCTGGCAAGCGGTGCTTTAAGAAGTTTTTCAATGGCACCGTCACCAAATTTATCCTCACTGAGGTTCCAAAATCTTAAAAATCCAATATCCCATTGATTGTACTTATATCCGCTATTATGCGTATGCTCATTATAACAATCGTACATCAGATATCTTCCACTGTGATCAAACACAATATTGCTAATTTCCGCAACTCTGGATTTTTTGACGTTTACATCAAAAACCGGATTTGTCAAAAGAAATTTGCGTTCGACATTCGCAATCAAATCCAGAATCACAACAGCATTGTTGTCTTTGACTTGTTTTTCCAAAATAGCCAAAAACCTTCCATCCTTAGATACCGCAACATTTCTATAATTGGGCTGCTCTTTTTTACGACCAAAGGGTCCCAGGCTTTGGTGGAAGGATTAAAAGTCAATTTATAAATCTTATTGTCGCTGGCTACAAAGTACATGGCTGATCCATCATCAAGTACACTGGGCCTGCTCAATAAACTCAGATCACTGATTTTTGACAAATTAATCTTCGAAGATTCACTTATATATAAACCTTCATTTTTATTTTTATTGAAATTAAATTTTGAACACAAGACATATTCTGTCCCCTGATTTGGAGTCAGATCACTTGCCTGAAAATCAAAAATACCACCACCCGGTTCCGAACTGGCAACAATTCCAACAGCTTCGAATGCTTCTGAAGCCTTTTGCCTGATTCCCGGATCAAGTGGATGCAGATCACTACAGGAATGTTCTATTGCAGCTCTCAGGTCTTTAAAGTTTGCTTGTCTGGTCATGTAAAAAGTCATGGCATGATAATAGACTTTTTCTGCAACTTGTTTTGCTGCTTCTTCGGTTCCCACCATGGGAATCAATCCCTGTACAAACTTGTAAAATGCAAAATTAGGAATTCCACTATTCAAATGAACTCCTCCGGCATCTCCGGCACCCATATATTGATTCTTCACGTGATCTGGCTGCCACAGCCAATGCGTATTGGTAAGTCCTTGTTGAGGATTGGCCATATTTCTTTGTAGGCCTGTAGGAAAATCCGGATGACCCGAAATTATAATATCCTCACCCAATCCCCAATCATCCCGATCGACCATGACTCCAAAAATATCGGCAAACGATTCATTGATGGCACCTGATTCCCCATCGTATTCCAGTCCCTAAGTGGAGTCAATAATACCATGGGTAATTTCATGAGCATTTACATCCATGGCTCCGGCGAAATCCATATATCCCTTGCTTATGTTACCATTACCATAGTGAACGGTATTGTCGGCCCAAAAAGCACCTTCGTAATTGGATCCAAAGCTGATCAGCGACCGAACCTACCTCCATTCCCATTTATAGAATTTCTGTTGTGCGTGTTGAGAAAATAATCGTAAACAAGACCAGCATGATAATGCGCAGCGACTCCCGCTTTCGGAAAAGTATTGGTACTGCTGGAAATTTGCACAGCAGCTTTAGGATCGCTTCCATTTCGGGCATCTTGTGTCCAAATCACACCTGCAGGATTATTCAGTGTAAAATTTCTAATTAAACATAGGTTTGGAAGCATCAATCAGGTAAACGTCAGCACCTTCTCTCCAAACATTGATGGTTCGGTCGACATCCTGAAGGTCTTTCGCGGTAGTGGTTTCGCCACTGAGTATATCTTCGGCATGTGCTTCGCATTGGGGGTATCCATGAGTTTCATTATGATCTCTGGATCTGCAAAAACCACAATAATTTTTGATACTTTTTAAAACGGTATTGGCTTCCGCATCTACATAAACGACCCATGGAAAAACCCCATCTTTAACTAGTTTGAGCCGATAAACCAAATTCCATTGGTTCATGCTGCCATTTTTCCAGTATCCTAATTCGCTGGATTTCAAATCATAGCTTGAAGTCGAATTTGAATTCTGCAAAGTTCCTTCACTTGAATTATTTAAATACTCCTTACCTGTTTGAAAGGCCCGGCTCTCGTCGATGAAGGGTATCCTTTTCTGGTCTGGTAATTCCGCTTTGCCATGCGCTAAAACGCTTTGATCTTTATACACATGCAATAAATATTGCCCGGTGAAAACAGGTAATCCAAAATAGGTTTGATCAAATTTTAAATGTTGATTCTGTTGACCATCCGTTTGGTGTTCGGAAAGTTCGAATCCAACACCGGATTCTGTACCATAGCCAATAAAGAGAGGTAATTGGTTCGATAATTCCTTCCAATGTTCATCAGATTTTAAATCATTCAACACCGAAAATTGAAAACGACCTGGTATCCCTTCAGGATTTACCTCAAGTGCTTTGTAGTGATGAATCAGTCTGAGAACATTGGTTTCAGACAAAGCAGTGTGTCTATCCAAAATAACCTGGGTTGCTTGTGTTGAAGCCTTCCTATTTGACGGATGGATTTACCTGTCCAAAACTGAAGGTTAATAATGAATAAAAAAAGATGATGGAAGCAAATAACCTCATAAGATTTAGTTGATAAGTTTGATAGAAAGCCTAAGGTAAAGAAAATTAAAGATAGTAAAAATTTAGTGAATAGATTTGTCATATCTTATTGATATTTAAAACTATATATATATAAATAAAATAAACTTTATTCCTGACTTTGTCTTAACATAGAGCCTACAAATCGGAATTTATACCAATGAACTTTGGTTGTGCTCAGGATACTCCTTTAGCCCAGAATATAAATCCGATGATGCTTTACTAATAAAGGAAGCTTGGATCCTGTTAGTCGGAAATGCCGATGACGACGGCGTAGGCCTCACCCCGGCCCCCGCCACTGTGCGGAGAGGGGGTTTTGATTTGGGCCCCTTTGGTTTGTGCAACGATACTAACGTATGTTAGTATCGCGAATAGAGTGATGATTGATTTCATGAAGCTTATTCTTTATTTTGGTCCGGGAAGTATTTTTTCATCAAGACGTTCCAATTATCTTTTTGATCTTTTAAATGATCCAGATCATGATCATTTTGAATGTTGTCATAATTATTAAATCCTTTTTGGATGGCCTGTTCCAATTGTTGGAAAGCTTCATCAGTTTTGTTCAACATACTGAGTGCACATGCTAAATTGAAGTTGGCCATAAAATTTCCAGGGTTTAACTCAATCACTCTGCGGTTTGCCATCGCGGACTCTTCATATCGCTTCAATTGATTATAGGCCAGTCCCAGTTGAAAATGAGTTTCTGAATTATTCGGATTTACTTCTATGGCCTTATTGAATTGTCTCGCGGCATCATCAATACGCTGCGTAAAGATGTATATTTTCCCCAAAGCAATCAACAATTCTACAGCTTTCGGGTTATTTCGAATACCTGTCAACAAAATGTTTTCAGCATCCTGAATACGATGGGTATTTAAATACACTTCACTTAAAACTCCATAAGACCAGTGATTCAGAGAATCCAGCTGAAGGGATATCCGACAGAGGCTGTCAGCATTTTGCAAACGATTCATTCTTAGATTTACAAAAGCTAATACCTGATAGGCTCTTGAATCATTAGGATATCTTTGTATCCATTGTTTGCCATTGTTTCTGATTCTGGAAGCCTGTTTAACTGAAGATAGAGAGAAGTAAGATTTATAAGTAGAGGATCTAATGTCGTATCCAGTTGAAACGCGGTGGAATAATGTTTTTCAGCTTCGACAAAATTACCAGAACGGGCATAGGTCACTCCCAATGCATTGTGTATACAAGGCTTGCAATATCCCAATTTGCTGTTATTTAAAATTTTCAAAATTTCATAGCTGCTGAATCAAATTTTTGATTGTTGGCAAAATATTCTCCCCCATTTGTACAATAAATAGGTTGCATTTGAATCAATTTTGTTCGCTTGTGCCATGGAATTTAATTTTTTCGGACTCATTTTTCATGTAAACATCATTCAGCGCGGTATAAGCCAATACCCAGGATGGCGTTGTATTGATTGCTAAATTCAAATAATGTTCCGCCGAGTCAAGCTGTTTTAGTGACATTCCGTATAAAGCACCTAAATTCAAATAGACAAAAGACAAATCAGTCTGCCAATTGAGTGCCTCCCAATAATAATTTATCATTATAGAAACCACATTCTTATCCGAAATGGTTAAGGTGCCTAATTTTGTATTCAATGCCCCTATTGAAACTGTTTTCCAAAATAGTGTTGCCGTGCTTTCAACGACTTGTACATATAATGTTGGGAACCCAGAAGTGCAGACGCTCTTTCCAAATATTTCGGGTAGGTTCCGTACTCCTGACTCTTCTGCTTCTGATTGATAATGAGATTCGCTTCAATGTCAGATTTTAATAATGCATTTATAACTTGTTGGGCATCATCCTGTAAAGCTGCTGCATAATTGCGCTTCATGGTGGCATACAATCGTTCTAGTTTAGGTTCATTGATCAATTGTTGATAATACGCCTCTGCACATGCTTCTGCAGGTTCTAAAAATATTTTTCTTTTAATGTTTTCTTGAAAAGTGCATACACTCCTTTTGTAGTAGTATCCAATTTAGATAAAACATCTTCTTCAATTCCCTGGATTCGATGGCACTCAACATCTGCATTTGATTTGTTTTGCCGGATTTTAGCGCAGCCAGTAAGGTTTCATCAACACCAGCCAATCGTTCATTCCTGTTACCCACAGTCATGGGCACCTGGCTGACGGGAGCGACTTCTTTGGATACATGATCCTCCAGGTATCTTCCAACTTCCTGCAACGAAATCCATAAATCATTGTTGTTATCTGCCATGCCATACAAGGCCTCGAGTAGGTGATACGAGAAAGCACCGCGCCCTCCGCCCCACTGTTCGCCTTCGATGCTGTATTCATTCGGCTGACAAGACATGATCTTGATCTCATTTCCAAATTGTTTTGCGAGATTGGCTGCGGTGGCCTGAGATCCTCCAACCGAGCTACCCGCAAGTGTACCCGAACGGCAGGCATCGGTGATCACAATAACTTTGGCTTTATTTTGTATCGAAAGTGTGGACACTACTTCCTGCAACATTGGCAAAGCAAAGGCACCACCCGCCATATATACACTTGCAGGTGCATCCCAGCACAAAAGAAATCCGGGTTGTGTCAAACTTTTTTCGACATCTCCGTGTCCTGAAAAATAAATAATGGCCTGATCTCCTTCTTTGCAAACTTCCCACAACCAGTCCAAAGCATTGGCAAATTGCGCCATGGTGGCATCTTTATTGATCAGAACTTTTAAATGGTCGGGATCGAGTTTGCCGCCGCATTGGATCGAAATAACCGCAAAGGCTTCTGCATCTTTATCTGCAAAGCGAAGATCGGGTATACCGATCCTGGTAATCGGAGATGCCGACGACGACGGCGTAGGCGTTTTTAGTGATAGTTGCTGGTTGATAGTTGATAGCGGTGAGCACCCTTTGATTTGGTGTATATGCAAGAAACGGCAACATTAAAATGAATATGTCTTTCATAATTATGTTCTATTAGCCTTCCAATTTATTGGGGAAGTATCTTATTTGAAATTTAATAGAAATTCAGAAACGTTTTTATGTATAATTCCTTTGTAAGTGTTGGAATTTTGGGAGCATCCAGGCTGAGTACATATTTGGGAAATTGGTCTTTAATATCCAGTAAGTTGCCAAACCCACGGTTACGTGTTTCTTATCCAGGATTAAATAACAGACCAGAATGTATCCTGCCTTCACCATTTTTAGTCGCAATAAATCAACTTCTTTTGGTGGTTTGAAGACGCCCATTTTAATATCTAGTTACATATTCCTTAATTGGTTATAAACTACATTTTCCAATAATTTTTGAATCTCATTTATTCTAAATCCTATGATGGAATTTCCGCAATCCCATCTATTTAAAGTAATACTTTTCCTCAATTTAAAAATCTTCTACTTTTATATCCTATCTTGTACCTTATGAATAAAAAATGACTGTTGAATAAAATCAAGATAATCCGCACGGTGTTCGGAGATATGGTAAGTTTCTGGGATTTTAAAAAAATCAGCTATTTTCTTCGTGAGATACGATGCTTCTAAATTATCAGCAAGATACCTGATTAAATTTTCGAGAAAAGCAACATTGCGAATGTTGTACCGTTTAATGACATCCTTATAAAGAATCGCGGCATAAATATTGGATAAATAATCGTACACTATATGCTCCCTGAAGAGGCAGGTGGATTAAAATTCGGAAATGCCTCCCAAATCTCGAAGGTTCATAAACTTTCTGAAACTATCGTTTAGATCATGAAATCCGCAGAAATTCAACATAAGATGAATTGTTTACCTGGATTTCCGACATACCTTCCGCTTTTAATAAGGTAGCCAGTTCACGCGACAACAAATTGGCGTTGCTACCCGTAATGTAAATATCAAAATGACTATTCGAATACAACTGAAGGGCTCTCAAATTCCTGAATGTCCTGTGTTTTACATCAATGAAAATTGCATTTTTCCAGGCTTTTATCAGGAATTGTTGATCTGTACTTGATTAAATCTTATAATTCTGATTTGATCGAAATCATCTTTTCTTTATCAATATAAATAATATTGATGTTGGCGTCAGATTTTTGCATTTTATCAATCAGCTGAAGCTTGGCGATATAACTTTTACCAAATTCCGACGTTGTCCAGTTAATACCTTGATGATTGGTTTAGCCTATAAATGGCGTTATCCTGTCGAGATAAATGGGTCTTTCAATATTTGAATATTTGTCCATAGTTTTAACTATAATGCAAATATAATTATATAAGTTGTAATGTTTTCATCATAATGAATGTTTTTTGTTGGCTCAACCATTTGGTATTTTTCTTATAAATTATTCATATTCAGTTTATTAATTCGACTGGCAGGAGCACCATTTGCCTTCCCATTCATGCTTATGTAAGGGGGTATAACCAGGCAATGTGTCAAGAATGCTTTTACCGGCAATCACATCAACAACCAAGCAAAGAAGGGATGCGAGTTGCTGGTTGCCTGCCTGACCGGTAGACAGGTTCGTTGCTGGTTGTGTGACGCGCCTTTTTGTTGGGCTGAAAGACACCGGAATAGCAAACAAGTAAAGACAATTTTCTCATCAGTTTTATTTCCGCTGGTTATCCTTTGCCCGGTATCCGGGTAACAACGTCGTAATACTTCGGAAAATGCTCACACCAGAGCCCCGACCATCCGTTTCGCGGATGGGGTTGAGGAGAGGGTCGCAGAGAGAGATTTGCCATTAATCCAACTAAGATGGCTTTGATTTGTAGAGCGATTGCCTTTTCCAAACACGGGTTGACGCTTTTTCAGCGGCTCGTTTGTGCATAAGCATGCCTGTTGACAGGCCACCACGGTTCGTTGCAGGTATATGACCGAATCAGCGCCATAAGCGCGCCTTCTCCGTTGACCAAAGCCAATGATGGGACGACGGGAGCTCTCACATTTTTGAAATCATCTTTCGTTCTCTTCGTAATAGCAAATACTGCCTGTTCTGAATGAACGGAAGCCACCAATGGACGCAGCTGTCCAACATTTCCCATCAACCTCACGGCGTTACCGGCCGAGAAATTTTGTGCCGTTTCTTTGGTTCAATTCAAAAGCCTTATCAGCATGGCCGTGGTCATCCATGCGCTTCAAATCTGACAGTTGAAGAGCCTTATCCCCTTCACTTTCGCTTGGCTGCTTTTCGCCTGCGGCGTGTCGTTTTTGAAGTAAAGCTAATTTCGCCAATAAAGCCTTCAAATCATCGACTCTATCATGACTTTCACTGACGCTGATGGCAAGGTTAAATTCAATAAGTCACCGAGCACGCAGGAGAGGTTGGCATAAATGCTTATCCTTCTACCGGATGAGAAAGCTCTCTTCCTATTGGCAGATAGTATTATTTTGCTCGTTCATATTCTCCTTCAATTCTCCCAGAGGCATTTCCAAATGTCAACTACATTCATAGGCTTTTATGGAACCTTTGGGTCTTTCCATTTCGATAAAAACTTGCTAACATATAACTGGTTCCAGTACCTTGCCGAATCGGGCTTACAATTTGCTCATTGCCCCCAAATCCAATTATAGGGTTTAAAAAGCTAGAATCGTTGATATTTTTATGATAATAAATTGTTTTCTTGCCTTAAACTCGATACTTTAAGTGCCTGTATAAAACCAAGCCTTCTTGGTGAGGATTCACACCTTTTAAAATCATTGTCATACTTTTCCTCGATTTGAATGGATACAGTATGTCCATTTCTATACTCAACAATAAAACCACTGCTGTCCATTTTCCAACGACTTCCCCAGCCACTTTCTTTTCGGATGTAAGCCCAGCGTTTATGCTGTCCGGTTAATTTTTTCCTTGAAAAAAGTCATCGCCTTAAAGTATTCGCTAACTTTTAAATCGTGGTAGGCATAGTGCTTTTCACCCAGAATTTCATTTGCCCGTTGGAAATAACCGGGTGATTGGTCATATCGAACGGTTTGCCCGCGCGACTGCTCAGGACATCAGATTTATCTTTAACTTGCTTTGTTGATGATGGTCTGCCCTCTTGGCGGCGAGCGCCGCTGCCAACTTCCGCTTCATAATTGAGAGCGAAGGAGCTTCCCTGTCGTTGGAGCAGGCTTCTGAAATAGTCATCGGCTGCTTCGTCGGTGGGTTGAAGCAGGTGCCCGCTGTCTAATGCCACCAGGAACTGGGCGTACAGCCGCCGCTTTGCATCGTGTCGGCTAAAACAGCAAAGGCTTTCCCACACCCTTGTTTTTAACGATCTAACATTCATGAAGGACGCTGCTGTTTTCCTGTTTGGCCTTCCACATAGCCAGTGCGTTGTTATTTGACGCTAGTCAGCCGCGAGTGTATGGGGCCGTTTAAATGGCACTTGGCTCTAGAGAAGCGCTGCCTCGAAAAATCCACGGTCTTCAAATTGTGGCGCATGATTCCGGTCAACGGTAGGGATCCGTTGCCATCGGCGAAGACCGTACAATGCATCTTCCAAATGGTAGGAAAAGCAGCCACGGCCCCACGCCCACTGCTCACCTTCAGGGGAATGCTCCTCTGGTTGGCAGCTCATTATCTTGATTTCGTTGGCAAACTGCTGCGAAAGCTGCATCATGATCACCTTCGTGCCGTTCACGATACATGCCGCCAACTTTCCGCATGGCAGGCATCGGTGATAACGATGACACTGATTCTCGGACGGGGTGCTGAGGATGAAACTTGTAGGTAGTTCAGCGAGAAGGCACCGGCGCCATAAACTGCAGGCGAGAGTCGCCGAGCCGAGCAAGATGGCTTAGGTTAAACTTCGTGACCCGCTCCACGTCACCATGTCCACGCACTGAAATAGATGAAGGCTCCCGATCACCGGGCTTACTGGCACTCAGCAGGCCAGATCCCAGCGACACAATCATCTGGGCATTGGTGGCAGCTGCGTTTTCAAGCAAAGACGATATTGGAGTCAGGCAGTTCACTGACCACTCCACGGTGACGCAGCCACTGAATAAACGCCCGTGCGTCCCGGTCGGCGTATTTCAAATGCAGGAATAACGGGGTCTGATAGTCGGAGATGCCAAGGCTGACGGCGTAGGTTTTAGATAACAGTTGCTGGTTGTTAGATGTTAGTTCTGTTACCCGCTTTGGATTTGAGCAAGAACTAACATATGTTGGTACTAATAAAATGATGC
>JADJWV010000003.1:300000-400823 GCA_016716185.1 Saprospiraceae bacterium
AAGCACACGAATTGTGTTTTATTTCGAATTCGGTGAACTTTCCGGTGAGGGTGAAGGCGAGGATCTTGGCCTCACCCCCAACCCCTCTCCACTGACGTTGAATAGGGCTGGGGGTGAGGTGTTTATTTAGAACCCAGGCGAAACGTATTCTCCAAATACCCTGGCCTTCTTTTAATCGTTTCCATCCGAATCCTTTTGTTGGCCAACAACCGTTCAAACGGACTAAATAGAAAAATTTGTGGCTGAAGGTCGTATAGCGTCTGTTGAAATTCGAGATAATAACGGGTTCTTTCTTCCTCATTCAAAGCCGACCTGATTCCTAGAATCAAAGAATCCAGTTTTTCAGACTGAACGCCACAACGGTTTCCACCGCCTGGTTTGGCATTGCTGCTGAAATAACCCTGATATGGATCGTACAAAGTAGTTGCCTGTTGGGTCACTGTAACGTAAACCATATCAAAATTCCGGTCATTCAAATCTTTCCGAATAAAGGATGCCTCTTTAGTTTCGGGAATAATTTCAATTCCCAATTTTCGGGCTTCTTCCTGATACAATAGTGCGATACTTTTACTGGTTGCGCTGGATGCCAGAAAACGAAGCCTTAATTCTTGTAAAACTCCATTAATGGTTTTATCGAGAACCCCATTTTTATTCGAATCTGTCCAGCCGGATTCAATCAATAATTTATGAGCAGCCGCGGGATCGTAGGCAATTGGTTGGAGCTTATTGTTGTAATAGGATTTTACAGGATGAATGGGTCCATAAACCGGAGCAGCAAATCCAAACATCAAATGATCAATATAGGAACTAACATTTGTTAGTTTTGCAAGAGCTTTCCGCACCCTGACATCCTGAAGCACCGGATTCCTCAGATTTAATTCAATTATGGAATACTGAAAATGCCCGGAAGAATAAAACTGCAAACTTGAATTTTGCATGGAATCGTTCCGGAGATCTATAAAAGTTTTGGGGGCCACTTCCGTAACGAGGTCAACACTGCCTTCCTTTACAGCCAAAACCGCTGCAGCTTCATCCGGCATGATCACGTATTCAATATAATCGGGATGAGCTTCCAGCATTTTATTCCGGTCTGCATATTTCGTTCCCCACCAGTCTTTTTTACGCTCCAATACGATTCGTGAACCTGCGTCCCAGGATTTTAATTTGTATGGGCCTGCGCCATGGATGGCTGATTTACAAAAAGCGGCACTTTCAAACTGCTCTGCAAATCGTTTGAGCAAAGCATGTTGTTCGGGTATCCAGGCCGCGCTGTCTTTCGTAGTCAACTCCTCAACTCTAAAATTTCGCATGAGCTTTTCCGGATCGTAAATATGCTCCGGATATAAATTCACGTTTCCGCTGACCTCCTTGCCGAGCATATAATTTTTTGATACATGCACCCATATTTTTTTTGGTTCAAGGCTGTCGTACTGAATGTGAAGAATGTTTTTTAAAAAACTTCTCCAGCTTGGATTTTTCACATAAGGATTTAAAGCTGCTCTGATGGTAAATTCGTAATCAGCCGCAGTGATGTTTTGTCCATCATCCCATTTTGCATCTTCGAGAATCTCAAGTGCATAAATATGAGAACTGTCATTACTTGAAGAAATTTCAGGAGCTGCCTTAACCAATAAAGGGCTGAGTTCGAGATTCTCAGCACTGTACTCAATCATCGGCAACATAATCAGTGCTTCGATCTGGGTTGCTATAGCCGATTGCGAAACGATGGGGTGTAGGCAATCCACATCTTCCCTGATTCTGATCCGCAGAGTAAAGGCCTCATCTTCAGGGTTCTTACATGCGGTAATGAAAAAATTGACATTAATTAATATAAATAAAAACCACCGCATTCGGCTTGACGATATCAACTGTTTCATAAGTTTTTAATCTAAACTATTGAATCAAAAGGATGTTTCTTCAATAAGTAAAGATATGGCAAATATTTTAATAGCTGGTGCCAATGGTCTCATAGGTAGAAGTTTGTCGGCCTATTTAAGTCTCCAGGGCCATGATATCAAATGGCTGGTCAGACGTAAATCAGGGAATAATAATTATCTGCAGTTTTTATGGGATCCTGCCTCCGGCACGTTGGAAAAAGAGGCCTTTGATGGAATTGATGTGCTCATCAATCTTGCCGGTAGTCCGATAGCCGCCGGACGATGGACCCAAAAAAGAAAAGCCGACATTCTGAATTCGAGGATACAAAGCATTCAGACCTTAAGGGAAGGGCTCGATTGCATCTCAAAAAGGCCCACTCAGATCATTCAGGCTTCCGCCATAGGATATTATGGCCACCGACCCGGAGAACGGCTGACAGAAACCGGATCGCCCGGCTCTGAAGGATTTCTCTGCCAAACCACGCGTCAGTGGGAATCTGAAGCGAATTCTTTGAAGGCATATACCCAAACACTAACGATTGTTCGTACCGGACTTTATCTTCATCCGGATGGCGGGGTCTGGCCAAAGCTCATCATGACACTCCCCTTCCGAATTTTAAACTATTTTGGAAATGGAAATCAAATATACAGCTGGATACACCATGAAGATTATCAACGCGCTATTGAGCATTTGATCCAATATAAAATAGAAGGCGCTGTCAACCTCACTGCACCGAATCCGGTTAGCAACAAGGAATTGATAAATGCGATTAAGGCCCATTATCCGTGGAAACTTGTGTTTTCCGTTCCTTCCATCCTGTTGCAAACGGCACTGGGTGAAATGAGCAGTCTGCTGCTCGATTCGTGCAATGCGCTTCCTGAAAAATTAGTGGAAAGTAGTTTTCAATTTCAATTTCATAAGATCGAGCATGCTGTAAGTGCTTTATTAAAGGCTAGTATATTAAATAAAATTTCGCAACGAAATTAACGAACGTTCGTTCTTTACTTTGCAATTATTTTAAATTTTTAATTCCGGGCCTTATTCTTTTAATTTCTATGGTGAGCTTGTAACAGATCCGCGTCAACGGCGAGATCTGCTGGAAAATTATCAAATCCTGATTTCGCAGATTATTCTTGAACTGCACTTCTGAACTTACAATTTTATATGGACCCAGATGGGTAAATCCGGGATACTAAAAAAAATGAATAGCCCGCAGATCGCGCAGAATGTGAATAAGCAATGATGAGTCAAGACCTTCTCCTCATTCTTTGACCCAACAAATCTTATGAATAACAAAGAGGAAACACATACTCATTGAAATGACATTTGTTGGTAAATGCATGCGGTAAACTTTAAGTCAGATTCTTTTGGCGTTCCAACATCAAAATCCATTTCAATGACATTGTACTCCAACATTGGTACCCGGGCTTAAATACGGAATACCCAGATTCAATCCTCGCAATATCAATAAAACTGCCATCATCAAAATAAAGTAAGGAACGAATTTTTGATAATTTATACGGGCTATACTAAGGACCTTTCGTCCCGATAACATGAATAGCAACATCAGAGGAATGGTGCCTAATCCGAAAAAAAACATGATCCCTGCGCCGGACCAAGGGCTGCCACTGGCCAATGCTGTCATGAGCGCCAGATAAACAAGTCCGCAGGGTAACCAGGCATTGACAACACCCAATTCAAATGAAAACCATTTTGATTTAGGTCTGGCAACAAAATCTTTGAGAGTTTGTAGAATTGATCTGTACCAATGGCTGATCAGCCAGGGTTTGTTTTTGAAAATATATTGCATCCCAAAAATGAGCAGAATTAATATCCCTGCTACAATTGATATACTTTGCTGCAATCCGGTCAATGCCAAGTGGTTTCCTATAAAACCAAAAATCAATCCCATAAAAGAGTATGATACGGCCCGCCCGAAGTTGTAAATTAATGCTTGTAAAAAACCCGGATTGGAATATCCTAGGCTTAATGCGATCGGACCGCACATCCCTACGCAATGTAATCCACCAATCAAACCCGTAACTAAACCTGTAAAGAAGATGAGTTCAAAACTCATGACCGGAGGTAATAAAACTTTTCTCTGAATGCATAGGGTATTTCA
Organism: Saprospiraceae bacterium; assembly: GCA_016716185.1. Classification (NCBI taxonomy): domain Bacteria; kingdom Pseudomonadati; phylum Bacteroidota; class Saprospiria; order Saprospirales; family Saprospiraceae; species Saprospiraceae bacterium. Next base: position 304,001 of record JADJWV010000003.1, read on the forward strand.
TTGCTGATCCATTCCATACGCAACTGATATTGTGCGCGAATGAAAGAAGTTGCCGGGATGATGAATACACCCTGTTGGTCAGGAGTCATATTTAATCTTAAATCTTTGGATTGATCGGACAGGCATTTAAATTCAATGATTCCATCCTTGAATTGAGCAATGGCCTCGAGGGGAAAACTGATTTGGACATTTCCTTCGCGAACACTTACAGAAACAGGCTTACCAATGGCATCGAGATTTCTAGCTCCTTCTACTACATTGATAAATTGCTGCTCTTTCTCGTAATAGTGATCATCCATCAATTGGTTGTCCTGTTGCGAAGCCACATACAGAAAATAAAAGATCATAGCCATAAATGCTGCATAAACCAACACGATCCTGTAAGCCCAACTCATAAAGATTTATTTAAATGGTCCTAAAAAATTAGTTTTAATTTTCTGTATCCTTTTTTGTCCCTTATATACACCTAATTCCAATTCCGTTTTTCGACTGGTTACTTTATTTCGGTCAAGTACTATAAAAAATTCCCATTCATTCACAGATTCCGGTTTCAAGATTTGGTCTTTATTCCCGATGCTCCTGATTTCCCCTTCCATATTTTCCAATCTAAACTCAAGCTGCTGTTCTGAATTAGTTTTGTTCAATATTTTAGCCACGTACAAATTTCCATAATGTTGGTCGTCCAATTCCTGATACAGTTGTCCCTGCGCTCTTTTTATATGGGTATCAATACTTTTTCCACTCCATACAAGGAAAGTCATCAGGCCAGTCAAAATTACCAATAAAACCGAATAGGCTTTCATCCGGTTATTAAAATGAAACCTGGTACCTTTTGAAATTTCATTCTCAGAAGCATATCGGATGAGCCCTTTTGGAAATCCGACTTTGTCCATGACTTCATCACAGGCATCAATACAAGCCGTACATCCCACACATTCCATTTGTACACCATCGCGTATGTCGATTCCGGTGGGACACACAAACACACATTTCTTACAATCGATACAATCGCCCTCAGTGCGAGTTGCATTTTTTGCAATCTTACCTCTGGGTTCTCCCCTTGAATAGTCATAGGCAATTTGCATCGTGTCTTTATCAAACATCACGCTCTGCAGTCTGCCATAAGGACAAACAGTAGTGCAGACGATGTCGCGAACAAAAGCAAAAACGCCATAAAACAATAATGTAAAAACTACCAACCCGCTGAATAAACTCAAATGTTGGGAAATGGGCTCTTTGATGATTTTATAAACTTCATCAATGCTCAGAATATAAGCAAGAAAAGTATGGGCAATCACTGCCGAAATCAACAAAAATATCAGATGCTTCAATCCTTTTCGCCACATGGTATCGGCATCCCATTTTTTTTCGTTGCGGGATTTTTGAGCATTGGGTGATCCTTCAATCCACCATTCAATTTTGCGAAATACCATTTCCATAAATATCGTTTGCGGACAGGCCCAACCGCAAAACAATCTGCCGTAAATTACCGTAAACAATACAATGAATATGATCAAAGCGATCATGCCGACTGCAAAAATGAAAAAATCCTGAGGCCAGAAAATGTTGCCGAATATTATGAATTTTCCTTTGACGACATTGATCAGAATGAAAGGTTCTCCGTTTACTTTAACAAATGGCAATCCGAAAAACACCAGTAAATAAACCAGTGTAGAATAATTTCTCCATTTATAAAATTTTCCGGTTGGTTTTAGAGCATAAACCCATTTGCGCTTTCCGCTACTGGTAACAGAACTAACCCGGTCTCTAAAACCGTCCGCATGTTGCAAATCTTCGGGATTCATCTTTTATTTTGTGACAGCGCTGTCTTTTATTGCCAGACTGTCTTTCGCAACTGTCATTTCTTCTTCTTTGTACAATTCGCCCTGAGGCTCTTTTGCTCCCGGAGGATTCGTACCTCTCAGTGATTTTATATAACTGGTAAGTTGTGCAATTTGATTAGCAGAGTAATCGTCCTTCCAGGATTTCATTCCCTTTTCAATAACTCCGTATTTGATGACACTGAATATTTGCTTTACGCTACCGCCATGAATCCAATAATCATCGGTCATATTGGGTCCTACAGTGCCCTGGCCTGCTTCGCCATGGCAGACCGCGCAGGCTGTTTTAAATATGGTTTTTCCTTCTTCGAATTGTCCGGAAGGTAAAAGGGTCACTGTGTTTTCATCGACGAGATTGGACTCTGTCTTTAGAAATTCCAGTTTTTCTTTTTCTGCAACATCCATAGCAAGGTTGTATTCCTCAATCATGAGAGGCGCACTGTATGCCACATGATAGCGGTACATATAAATTCCTGCAAATACAATCGTGGCTAAAAATCCGGCAGTAAACCAGGGAGGCGTAATATTATCCAATTCCCGGATCCCATCGTAATTGTGACCGGTATCCATATTGGCTTCCTGCTCAATAGGTTTGAAAGCGTTGATGCGATCCCACCAGCTTACCGTTTTGGTGTTGGTTTGAGGCCTTTGATAAGTATATAAACCGGTGAATTGCTTAATCCATCTGACCATGTAGAGCAGAATAAACAGCTCCACTGCTATGACCACCAGCAAAATCCAGGACTGTGGATTCATGGTGTCGATAAATTTTTCTGCGAAAGAAGGATTTGCACTTTTAGCAAACAGCGATTGATTTGCCGCAGCCAACATCACCAGAATAGCTATGGTTTTCATTTTTCCGGAATCCATTTTATTCTTAAAATGATACTGAAATGCTGACCGGACCAATCCAGATAATATAATGATAACAACAGCCAATGTAAAAGCCATTACAAACAAAGCTGTATCCAGATCAAAGGCAAAGCCGGTTTGATCCTTTGTTGTTCCACTTGCTTCTGCAACGTTTTGTGCACTTAAAAACAAAGGACACAATAAACCTAAAAGCAGCGATAAAAATTTTACAGATTTATTCTTGCGGTTCATAAGTTCAGATTTGATCGTTTTTATCTAAAGGAAGATTTTCAAGGTGCTGAATGGTTTCTTTACTGCTGGAAAAAGCCAGAATGGTTACCCCAATAAAGAAAACAACAAAGAGTATAAGTGAAATCAATGGATAAATTTCTATGCCAGCGATTTTTTCCAAATAATAACTGAATTTCATAAATTTTTCTTTTTTGCGGTTTTCAATTACTTATTGCTGATTCCCGAAGTTCGCACATCTTTACCCAATCTTTGTAAATATGCAATCAATGCGATGATTTCTTTATCTGATGAAATTTCAATCTTGTCTTTTTTAAGATTCGCTGCTATCTGATCGGCCTGCACTTTTAGAATTTCATTGCCGGTCGTTTCCAGTTTGGCTGCATAAGGAACCCCCATTTTTCTCATTGCATGAATCTTAGAAGGAGTCGTGCTGATGTTCAGATCATTTTCAAACAACCATGGATAACGAGGCATATTGGATCCCGGAGAGATAGATGTGGGATCCAGCATGTGATTGAAATGCCAGCTGTCGGGATATTTTCCCCCAACCCTGGCGAGATCCGGACCGGTACGCTTACTTCCCCACTGGAATGGATGGTCGTAGACAAATTCACCTGATTTGGAATATTCGCCATAACGGGTGACTTCATATCTGAATGGACGGATCATCTGCGAATGGCAGTTGTAACAACCCTCGCGAATGTAAATATCCCTTCCTTGAAGTTCCAGCGGAGTATAAGGCTTTACACTGCTGATTGTTGGAACATTGGATTTAACCAAAAAAGTTGGAACCAACTCAACCAACCCACCGATGCCAACTACCACTAAACTCAAGACCAATAACAAGATTGGTTTTCTTTCGATCACGCTGTGCCAGAAATAAGATTTGGGAGCTGTATATTTTTTTTCAAGTGCTGCTGCTTGAGCAGTTTCTGATTCAACAAATTTTCCCTGTTTAGCTGTTTTGATCAGATTGTAAACCATGACAAAAACGCCTATTAAAAAGATGGTACCACCTAATGCTCTTAAAAAGTAGAAAGGCATGACGGTTTGTACTACATCCATAAACTGGTACTGCAGCTGCCCCTCCGGAGTAAAAGTCTTCATCATAAAATACGAGCGGAATGCCGACCAGTACATCGGAATGGCATAAAGAATAATGCCCAGAGTACCAATCCAGAAATGTGTGGATGCCAGTTTTTTACTGTACAGATTTACATTATACAATTTGGGGATCAGCCAATAAAGCATCCCAAAAGTCAAAAATCCATTCCATCCCAAAGCTCCAATATGCACGTGCGCAACGGTCCAATCGCTGTAATGAGAAATGGCATTTACATTTTTCAAGGATAGCATCGGCCCTTCAAAAGTGGACATACCGTAAGCAGTCACAGCAACGACAAAAAATTTAAGAACCGGATCTTCCCTCACTTTATCCCAGGCTCCTCGCAGCGTAAATAAACCATTGAGCATACCTCCCCAACTTGGAAGGATCAACATGATTGAAAAAACGGTTCCCAAGGATTGCGCCCAATCGGGCAATGCTGTGTATAACAAGTGGTGCGGGCCGGCCCAGATATAAAGGAAAATTAACGACCAAAAATGCACGATGCTCAATCGATACGAATACACAGGTCGGTCGGCAGCCTTGGGCAGGAAATAATACATCAGACCCAAGTAAGGTGTTGTCAGGAAAAAAGCAACAGCATTATGCCCATACCACCATTGAACCAAGGCATCCTGCACCCCCGCATACCAGGAATAGGATTTATACCAGGTTACAGGCATTTCAAAAGAATTGACGATATGCAGCATGGCCACGGTGACCCAGGAAGCAATGAAAAACCAAATGGCCACGTACAAATGCCGCTCTCTTCTGGTCAGGATCGTACCAAACATGTTGATTCCAAAAACCACCCAGATGAGGGTAATCAGAATATCAATTGGCCATTCGAGTTCAGCATATTCTTTACCGGTTGTAAACCCGGATAACAAGGTCACTGCTGCCAGAACAATAATGGATTGCCAACCCCAAAAGTGGATCTTACTTAATTTTGAACTCCACATGGACGTCTTTAACAGGCGCGGCAGTGCATAATAAATTGCTGTAAAAATCCCGTTGCCTACAAAAGCAAAAATGACAGCATTCGTATGGACTGGCCTCATTCGCCCATAGGTTAAAAAGGACAGGTCAAAATTCAAAGCGGGAAAAACCAGCTGAAAAGCAATGATCACACCAAGCAACATACCTACAGCACCCCAAAACAGGGTTGCAATGGCAAATAACCGGGGAATTTTGTTGTCGTATTGAAATTGTTCAAGTTGCATATTTATTCGTTTGGATTTTGATTGGATTCGTATTCATCATCAAACAGGATACGTCTTGCAGGGGAATACACGTCGTCAAATTGTCCGTCGCCGGAACCCCACAAGAAGGCAATGAGAAAACCCCCTGCAATACAGATACTTACGATAATTAAAAGGATTAATACACTCATTTTAGTAAAATGTAAAGTTGGCTATGTCTGGTCTTTCTCTGTTAAGATTCCGGTCATTGAAGAAGATGATTTTGGTCAGCGGGGGGAAGCCGAAAAGGCTAAAGGCAAAAAGGCTAAAGGAAGACGCTAAAAGTTAATTAACAAAACTAACATTTGTTTTTATGAGTACATTTTAATAATTCTAAATATCAATTTATCAGCTATCATCTATCATTAGAAATCTGGAGACTGAAGGCTATTAATAGTTGCTAACGTCTGTTAGGATTTCTTGATAAAATATTTCGAAGGGATTTTAAATAGACTTTTCGACTTTTCGACTTTTCGACTTTTCGACTTTTCGACTTTTCGACTTTTGGAAAAGGTCGATCCCTGTGCTTTTAGTTCCCGCGAGTTGAATTATTTTATGCAATATTCTTAATGAATTCAATTGCTTTGCAGTTGTCTTTTTCTTATCAAAATTTTTGGAGCCTTCTCAAATTTATCAAACTTTTTACTCTTTGAACATTGCACTTTCAACGTTGCTCTCTTCGCTTATCGCTTTTAGCTTCCCGCTTTAAGCCCAATTCTCCATCATCCCAATTCATGCAATGGAATCCAGTTTCTTAGCTTAAAGGCGTAAGGCCTAAGGCGTAAGGCGTAAGGCGTAAGGCGTAAGGCTTAAGGCGTAAGGCGTAAGGCTTAAGGCAGAATCATTATGCATTATCCACCATCTGGCATCCTATTTCTCTAAATTTCGCTTCACTGCATACCCATAGGTCATCGCACTTGTCAATAACACAATGCTGATTGAGCTTGCAGGCATGAGGATGGCCGCAATCACAGGAGAAAGGATGCCCTGGAGTGCGAAATAAGATCCAATGATATTGTACAGGAAAGAATAAATAAAAACCATAAAGACTACCCGCCGTCCATCGTGAACAAATTTTAACAGGTTTGGTAATTTACCAAATGAAGTACCATCGAGAATAGCATCGCAGGCCGGAGAAAAATTATTTTTGTTTTCGGTCACAGCTATACCCACATTGCTTTGCTTGAGGGCTCCGGCATCGTTGAGTCCGTCTCCAATCATTAAGGTTTTTTGGCCGGTGTTTTGGAGTTGTTGTATGTAGTGCAATTTATCTTCCGGCATGCAATTGAACTTGACCTGTTCTTCTTTTCGAACGATGCCGGATAAATAGTTTTGATCGTGATTTTGGTCGCCTGAAATCACCGATAACTCATAGACGCCTTGTAATTTGTTAAACAATTTATCAAGTTGGGTCCGGTAGACCTGCCTGACAAGAAAATAACCTAAATGCTTTCCATCTTCGTAAACGTGTATGCTTGACCCCTGGCCGGTGAGAACTTGCCCGAATCCGGTAAATTCAGCAGAGCCCAGTTTTAAATGGTGTTCATCGATCCACGCTTCAATTCCTTTGCCTTCCCATTGTTTAAAATGATGAACTTCTATAGGCTGTTGCAATTTTCCAAATTGATAAATGGCTACACTCAAAGGGTGATTGGATTGCCTGGCCAAAGAATACACCCTTTCGGCCTGATCTCTGGTCAAACGATCTCCGACAAATTGAATATGATGGGAGGTCCCTTCCGTCAAAGTACCCGTTTTATCAAATACGATATGGCCGATTCCGGCCAATTGCTCTAAAACATCGGCATGTCTGAGGTACAGTTTGTTTTTGGCAAGGATCTTTAATACATTTCCATGGGTGTAATTACTCGCCAACAACAAGGCACAAGGACAAGCCACGATCAATATTGTTGTCATGGCATTCCACATCAGATCTGGTCTTTCCTGCTGATACCAATACCAGGAAGCGATACCTGCCAACATAAGCACGACCATAGTAAAATATTTTCCTATCCTATCTATTTCGTGCTCCTGGTCATTTTTGTCTGCATAACTTCGATTCCACAAACTGGTGAGGTAACTCTGTTCGACGGGTTTGATGACTTTTAACTGAATTTGAGAACCTGTTTGCCGGGCTCCTGCAAAAACTTTTTCACCTTTGGCAACAAGAATTTTGACGCTTTCACCGGTTACGAAGCTGTAATCCAATTCTGCTTCCCCGGAAATCAATTCTCCATCGACAGGTACAATTTCCTGATTATGGATATATATGCAATCGCCAATTCTTAATTTTTCGATGGGTATGGGAATTATTTCCTGATGTCGATACGTCATGACGGCAATGGGAAAAAATGACTTGTAATTGCGGTCGAATGAAATAGAACGGTTTGAGCGATCTTGCACAAACCTGCCGACCAGCATAAAAAATACAATGCCCGACATGCTATCCATGTAACCATTCCCCAAACCAGCCTGCATTTCATACAGACTTCTGCCAAAAGTCAGCGCAATTGCCAAAGCAATGGGAAGGTCGATGTTTACATATCTGGCCCGGATACCCTTCCATGCACCTGCAAAGAACTCCCCGGCAGCATAAAAGAACACGGGTAAAGACAGAATGAGTATGACCAGAGAGAACATATGACCCAAAGAAGTTTCGGCAATCGTACCCCCTGAAAAATATTCAGGCAAACTCAACATCATGATATTCGCAAAACAAAATCCGGCGACTCCAATTTTAACAATGCGTTTTCTGGAATTTTGAATGTTTATCGTCCCGCCCCGGGTATGGAGATCAATCTGGGGTTCATAGCCCAGGGTTGTCAGCAACTCGACTACTTTGCGAAGACTGGTATTTTTTTCTTCGTAGGCAATGTGGATCTTTTTATCCGTAAAATGAACTCTCGAATAAATAATTCCCGGATCGAATTTGTGGACTTGCTCCAATAACCACAAACAGGAACTACAATGCATTTGCGGCAGGTACAAATGAACATGAGACTGGTTTCCATCGGAAAAATGCAATATGGCATTTCTTACTTCGGGTAGATCGAGGAATGTAAATTTATCCCTCCAAACAGTAAACTTCTGCGATAAACCCGGATGCTGGTTCAGGTCGTAATATTTACAAAACCCCTGATCTTCCAGAAGTTCATACACGAGTTTACAGCCTTCACAACAAAAATATTTGGCATCCAGCCTGACCTTTAAATCCGGGCACTTGGTACCACAATGATAACACAAGGTCGCTTGTGCGATTTTTTCTCCTTTATTGTTTTCAGACATATCCGGTCAGATCGCTTTAAACGTCAAAGATGGGCCTCTCCATGCGCGGGTCTCATGATGTTCATCATATTTCGGGTTGATCTTGGTCAGCAGGAAGAGAAGTAAAGCTTAAAGGTGTAAAGCTTAAAAGCTAAAGACCAAAGTTTGGGGATTCATGGTTGATGTTTTGATTAAGCGGTATTCATGAAACTAACTAACGTTAGTTTTATTCAAAATTCAACCACGCATTTATAATTTCACATACTCCAACAACAAACATCCATGCTCTAACACCTATCTTTCTAAGCCCTAACATCTATCATCTTCCCCCCATCCTCTATCGGCAAATTCAGGATTTTCGCTCCGTCGGATAAATTTCTTCGATGACCTTTAAATAAGTACGGAATGCCACAAACTGATTGGCATATTTGTCGATGTGTTCCTTTTGAAGCGCGGGTGCATATTGGGCCATGTATTTGTTCATCGCTTCCATAGAAGGAGCATCGTACTGGATGACGTAGGTAACTCCATCGGTCTCCTCGACATCGAGCCTGGATAAGCGGCATTTATTGAAAATCCCAGTGCTGAGTACCCTTGGAATGTGGTGAGAACGCATCCACTGCAACCATTCTTCGTGAATACCGGAATTCAATTTTACGGTAACATTGTAAACAACCATTTCACTATTAGATTTCAAAAATCAAAACTAAGTGAAATCCCAAAACTGTCGCGCCTTTTTTCTCCAAGAACCAACAACTTTGAACCATTAGATTCGGTAAGAATTAAACTGTTGGGCGCATTATCGTAAATCATCCTGTAATAAATACCCACATTAAAATGATCTTCGATTTTAATGTCAAAAGAGGTCTGAATATCCATAAAATAATCCAGTCTGACATCGGTCAAAGTACCATCCGTTGTAACTTCATCAAAGTTATCAAATGGAAAATTGACAAAGGTGTATAATTTGAATTTGTACTTGTCCTTGGGTTTCCAAACCAATCCGGGACGAATTTCCCACCGGATGGTATTTGTTGGGGAGAACGTATGGCTAATTGTCGTATCTACCTGATTGAAATTAACCAGTTGATTTAAGGTCGTTTTTTCCAATTCGTAAAACGCCCCGATTAAAAAGGAAAACCTGAATTTGCTGTACTGTTTGCGGTTTGAAATCAGGTAACGGGTTCGCGTTTTGGAAATAATTTCCAGTTCCGATTCACTTAACTTAAGTGCATTGTGAATGGGTGTGCAATTTTGCAAACAGCGGACCAGGTCTCCACCATGCAATTCATAACTGGGCTTGCGATTCATTTCATCGCGATTCTTTATACCCTTATCGGTGAGCGCTTTGGAAAAAAGGCTGAAAATAAATCCCCCACCTACAGCATAATTGTTATCAATGCCCAGGAAATCATCGCTGAATCTTTTTGCGTAAACGTAGTTTTCCAGCCATAGCCCGTTGCCGGTAGCCGGTTCTTCCATTTTCAATTCGTACTTGTTGATCTCGCGTTGATATTCTTCTACATAGACTCCGGGTTGAGTCATTTCAGTTTTGAGTTCCCTGATTTTTTCCTCGTATTTCTTTTTGCGTTTACCAGGATCCGGAACGATGGGATGAAAGTCGAAAGAGATATCGATGTCGGATACATTCTCCTGAAATGTCCCATCTTTCAATTGGGTTTGTAAGTTGGTAGAAAAATCGAGCTCATACGGATAAATCCCTTTATCCATGCTGATCCCTGCATCTACTTTAAATAAATTTCCGGATTTTGTTTCATTTCCGCTGAATGCAAATTTTCCATTGCCGTTCAGTCGATGCTCTTCTTCCATAAACACATTCAGGTCGTCAAGCAACAGCTGGGTTTCCTCCATAAGCGTCGAATCTTCCTTGCGGGTGCTCGTATCAAACGCGGCCCACTGAATTCTCGATTTCTTCAGAATGATACTTTTATAAACTTCAGAAAAATCGCGGTCAGAAACCTGGGCAAACGATTTTGTTATAAAAAAACAAAACAAGCCTAGCAGCATAGCCTTTTGGCCGAGCCATTTGAAGGAAGGAAGCTCTTGAGAAACCATCTGAATTTTACAGCAAATGCTTTGCCAATTTCTAGAATACCAGGTGCGGGGCCGGAATTAATGTTATTTCAACATGAGTTGAACATAGAGTTCATGCAAATCCGCAGCATTTTGTTCATCATCGTGATATTTTTCGACATACTTTCTGCTGCTTTTGCCAGTTTCAGTCCGTTTTTCCGGATGTTGGAGTAAATCCCGGATCACCATTTCAATTGTATCCGGGTTGGCATTCAAAATCGGGAGATCTTCCGGGTAGTCCCGGCCTACCACCGGATTGATGTAACAGAGTACCGGTTTACCCATGGCCATCGCTTCCACTGCCGCAGTACCATGAGAGCCGGTTATGAGCTGGTCTATAAATACATCGCATTTTTCAACCCATTGCAGTGCTTCTTCTTTACTCAGGTCGTGCAACAACCTGAATTCAAATCGAAATTGCGACTTGAGATTTTCAATGGCCTGCAAAACGTATTTGGTTCCTTTCCCTCCGGTCTTTGATGCGGAATGCACGATCAGTGGATAATGATTACCAGGATTCGGATAAACAGCGCGATAGTTTTTTAGTCCAATCAACTGAAAGACCCGATGCGTTTGAGCAAATAATTTTCTATCGAGGTAATGACCTATTCCAATAAACTCAAGAGGCAAAAAACCAAGCTCGTGAAACAAATGTTGGGTTCTTTTTGAACGCTTTGGCGATTCGAATGTGTATTCGTAATTTCCTTCTTCCTTTTCTCTTTTATAGTAAGGATTGACAAACTTATCGATGTCCGGATTCCTGATTTCGGATCCACACCAGAGGATCAATCCTTTTTTCCTTAATTTTCTGAGTAAATAATATTCCAGTGGAATATTCAGCACCGGGATGTAATTAAAATCCCAGTACCAATGCACCACATCCGCCCAGCGGAGTTCTTTTTGCAGTATGGTCCAATAACGGAAATAAGCCCATATTCTTTTAAACGGATTCAGACTCACCAAACCGTTTGGCAAATACCTGCAATGTTTGGACGGCAGCATTTTGTTGACATGTGTGGTATATGCCCTGATCTCCAGATCGCTGAAGCGGTTCAGGGCTTCAACCCGAAAATCCATGTCGGAGGAAACATTGTGTGGCAACATCAGGACACGGATCCTGCCTGTTGACCCATGACTCATTTGTAAAGTTCGTTGAGCCCTTTGATCATATCCTGTGTAATATCCTTATTCGGATCCCAGTAAAAAATATTTCCATCGCGGGCTACACTGAAAATATACTGATACTTTCCATCGCTGTTGTATTCCTTCAAATACGCGATTACTTTTTTATGCAATGCTTCATTGAATTCGGAAGTTTCCATAGCAAACTGCTCCGATAACTTTTCCTTGCGTTCGATGAGTTCGCGTTCCATACCGGATAATCTTTTTTGCGCATTCTCCATTTCATTGCGGGTCATGTTTTCAGCATTTTTTTGCAATTTCTGAAATTCATTGCGCAGGTTATTTTCTTTAGCCTGCAATTCTTTCATCATCTCTTCCTGTTTCTTTTTAAAATCCGACTCTGATTGTTTAAAAAAATTGAGATTCGGCAGCAGGCTGTCCGATTGAAAGAAAGCAATATCTCCACCCATTCCTGAAGTGTTTTGAGCGTTCGCGCCGGAACCTGTGCTTTTGCCCGATTTGAGTTGCTGATTCTGTACAAAAAGAAAGATCAATCCAAGGATTGAGATCCCATGTAGTACCCAATTTATATTTTTCATAACATCAATGATTTAAGATCGCGAATAACTAACAAACGTTTGTTCGTATTAAAAATCGGCATTTCCCGGAAACCTGGGGAAAGGAATGACATCCCGGATGTTGCCCATCCCGGTCACAAAAAGCACCAGCCTCTCAAAACCCAATCCGAAACCGGCATGTGGACAGGTACCGTAACGACGGGTATCCAGATACCAATACATCTCGTCAGCAGGAATATGCATTTCCTTCATTCTTCTTTCAAGAAATTCCAGTCTTTCTTCCCGCTGTGAACCGCCAACAATTTCGCCAATACCCGGAAAAAGAATGTCCATGGCCGCAACGGTTTTTCCGTCCTCGTTTTGTCGCATGTAAAATGCCTTGATGTCTTTCGGATAATCTGAAAGGATGACGGGTTTCTTAAAATGTTTTTCCACCAGGTATCGTTCGTGTTCAGATTGCAGATCGGCACCCCAATTTTGGATGGGATACTGAAACTTGCCTTTTTTGTTTGGAGCGGATTGTTTCAGTATTTCAATGGCTTCGGTATAAGAAATTCGTTCGAAATTATTTTCCACACAAAATTTCAGTCGTTCGATGAGATTCATCTCACTTCGCTCCTGCTGTGGTTTCTGTTTTTCTTCATCGAGCTCCCGTTGATTTAAAAATTCGAGATCTTCGCTGCAATGCTCCATGACATATCGGATGATGCTTTTTAAAAGAGATTCAGCAAGATCCATATTGTCGTTCAGATCATTGAAGGCTACTTCGGGTTCGATCATCCAGAACTCGGCGAGATGTCTCGGAGTATTTGAATTTTCGGCTCTGAATGTGGGTCCGAAAGTGTAAACCTGACCTAAAGCGGTGGCGGCCAGTTCGGCTTCGAGTTGCCCGGAAACGGTGAGGTGGGTTTTTCTGCCAAAAAAATCTTTGGAATAATTGACAGCACCCTGCTCGTCGAGCGGAACATTCAATGGATTAAGCGTGGTGACCTGAAACATTTCGCCAGCACCTTCTGCGTCGGAGGCAGTGATGACCGGAGAATGCAAATAATAAAAGCCCTGTTTATGGAAAAAGTCGTGGATGGCATATGCCAAGGCATGCCTGATTCTGAAAATCGCACTGAAGGTATTGGTACGGAACCGAAGATGGCCGATTTGCCGTAAAAACTCCATGCTGTGTTTTTTGGGCTGCAGGGGATATACGGACGCATCGCAATCTCCCAGGATTACAATTTCCGCGACCTGCAATTCCCTGGTTTGTCCGGCACCCTGGGAGGCAACCAGTTGACCTTTCGCCTGAATCGCGCTGCCGATAGTTATGCGTTTCAGCAATTCCGGATCTGTTTGTTCGGCATCCAGCACCAACTGAAAATTGGCCAGTCTGGAACCATCGTTCAATGCCACAAAACGGTTGTTGCGAAAGGCTTTAACCCAACCCATGACCAGGATTTCCTGCCCCCGGGCTTCCAAACTAAAAACATCCGAAAGTCTCGTACGCCGCATATCTCTTATTGAGGCGCAAAGATAAGATTTTCAGGCAAAACTGTTTTTTAGTGGGCGGAAGATTTAATTGAAATTAATGATATTACATATTATTAAACAATATAATATTTTAGAAAGCTTCAAAATAAAACTCTAGTTTGTAACAAGTCCAAGGCATGTTCTGAAGTGGGCACAATTCAGACTTGTCCCGCTTTATGGCTTCACAAATCTGAAGACTTGCGTCGGCATGGGAGCCAGCAAGGAAATAACTTTCATCCGGAAGAGCTTAAACTGATTTAAAACGTTCAGCGTTTCGGTATAAGCTTTCCGGTTAAATTTCAGCTTCGCGATTTACCCTTATTTCGTTGAACAGTTGTATCAACAAAGAAACAATCCCTTGAAAAAATTTGTTCTATTTTTATTAATCGAGTTATATGAATCAAAATCAAACCGGTGTTTGGATGGATGGCACCGAAGCATTTATTTTGAATATCAATGAATCCGGAAGGTCTGTAAAACACATCTTATCCGGAATTGAAACGCATGTGCGTTTTAAAGGAGAGGGTAAAGAATATACCCGGGTTGGAAATGTTTACATAGATCCGGAAAAGAAACACGAGAATCGCAGGCAACAGCAGGAAGAAACTTATTTTGAGAAAATAGCCCACGAACTCAGCGATGTCGAGGACTTTATCGTTTTTGGTCCGGCCCAAATGAAAACGCATTTTTCTAAATGGGCGAAGGAGCATCGTGAAATCAGGGAAAAATTGTCTGCTTGCTTAACAATCTCTAAATTGACAGAGAATCAGATGTTCGCGTTTATCCAGGATCATTACACTAAAAACTGATTCGAAATCAAAGGGTTTACATGGATTTCAGTTGCACTCTCAATTCATCCACAAGTTGCGCATTAAGCTGACCGCTGTATTTCATTTTTTCATACGATGCCAACCATCCCAACAGCGCAATACTTTTAGGATCATTGGTCTGTTGCGACAGCAGGTTTTTCACCTGGAAAACAGAGGCCGAACCTGAAGAAATCTGCAAATGCAAAAGCGCTTTAACCATAAACTCTTTCTCCAGAGGATGTTGGTTTGCATCCGGACCCAATGCCGATGATACTGTCTTTTGCCGGGCATTTGTTTTATAGATCCTGTACTTTAAAAATCCAAAAGTGGCCAAAGGAAAGAGGAAAAGTAAATACGCAAAAATATTCTGATGCAGGGGTTTGTATTTCCAATAGAAATCAGGCAATTCCATCAATCCCGGTTCCTTTGACCCCGTTGATGCGATTCCTGTATTTTCTGTCTGGCCCACAATTAAAATTTCAAAGCTGTCTTTGATGGATTGATATTGCTGCTTTTGTGTATCGAAATAAACAAATTCAGGTCTGATGGTAAAAGTACCCGCCATTTTGGGTACCAATAGAAAATCGAAATCCTGGCTTTGTATAATCTCGGGCTCGTCGGTAATCTTGAGCGGATTCCCTTTTTTGACATCGGTGACTTCAAATGCTGAATCGACAACGATCATATTTTCTGTCAGGCCTTTAAAATGGCCATTCCCACGAATCTGGACATGCACATGGATGGCGTCGTTCAAGGAAAACCGGTGTCCGGGCGGATCGGCTTTCATCCCCATTTCTCCAACGGCACCCGAAAAGGAGCTCGATGAATATGCCGGCAATGATAGTACTTCCAGTTCGAGACTGTTGCAACTTACATTTTCTATTTGCTTTCTGAAAAAAGAGGGCATCCCAAATCCAAACGGGTCGTTGTCGCCCCTTACCAGCCGGTACACCACCGGATCGATCGCTATGTTGCCCGATTTGATTGGAAACAAAGCGGTCTTGGAAAGCACTTTGGTCATGTATTCCTGGCCCTTGTACACTTCTCTTTGCACCGGATTATTCAGCATATTGACGGCCATTTCATAAAAAGCATCCAGATTTGGCCGCGAAGCCGCTTCAATGTTTTCGATGGCAACTCGGGTATAGAGTTTATAGGTCAGCTGGCATTGCTCTCCTACAAATACGCTGCTCTTATCCAGACTGGCAACAATAAAAATATCCTGGTTTGATGCCTGGTTCTCATTGGCTTTTACCACTTCAATCCACAATTCACCGGTGCGGTATTCCTGACCCTGAACGCGGATGCTCGCCGGAGGAATTTTGAACTTTCCAACTTTCTGTCCAAGCAATTCATAAACATATCCCTGACTGGAAGATCTCTGTCCATTGACTATGGAAGTATGCATGGATCTCGACGGACCGGCAATGACCTGGAACGGACTGAAATCGGGTGGTTGAAAAGCACTTCCTTCCGCGTTGTAAAGCTTAAACGTGACGCGAAAGCTGGATCCCTGCAACACAGTTTTTGCATCCGTCTCTACGACAAAACCCTGAGACCAAACCGGAGGACTTAATAAAACAAAAAGTAAAATGTAAATGCGCTGCATTAAATTTTAACGGCTTTTCTCTTTTTCTTGGCAGGGGTTTTAACCGGAGCTTCATCCATAAAATATTTGCTTTCTTCCCGGTTCTTCGGATGCTGCCGGATCCCTTCCGGATTGGGCAAAACAATAATCTGAATTTCGGGAGTTTTCAACACGCCATCGTCGGTCTCCAGCTGTGCAGGAAGGATGGTATAAACCCCTTCAAAACCTGCTTCCAGATAATAACTGTAAGAACTGCTCTGTTTGACATCGCCGTTGATGATCGAAAAACTCGAAGACGTATTGGGCCCGGACACTACAGTCCAACCCTGAAAATCAGGGGCCATGAACCTTCCTTTTCCATTGTTCACTTCAAATTTGACTTCGAGGTAATTGCCCAGCAGCAAGGTATCGCTGCTCACGGAAACATTAAACTCCATTTTTTGCGCTTGCACCATACCTGATATCATCATTGCAAAAACAAATAGCTTTTTCATACATTCGAGTTTAGATAAATCCATTAATCTGGTTCATGAATTCACAAAAATAATATATCGATAAAGGTATCTTCGTTAATAATTTTTTAAATCATAGGAGCTAAAATCAGGGAGTAGGTATTCTTCTATTGAACTTATTGAACTCTTTAGCCTTGGAATTGAATTAGCAATTGGTGACCGATCTTGAAAAAAAATATTTTAAGTCATGCTCTTAGTTTCTAAAAATAAGGACTGGAATCTGTTTTCTGAGATCCCGTTATAAAAAGTATTCCCATAAAATTTCCCGCAGATGACGCTGATTCACGCAGAATTTAATCTAGCGTGAAAGCAATCCATAGGATCTTTCCT
Source organism: Saprospiraceae bacterium (assembly GCA_016716185.1). Lineage (NCBI taxonomy): Bacteria > Pseudomonadati > Bacteroidota > Saprospiria > Saprospirales > Saprospiraceae > Saprospiraceae bacterium. The sequence goes on from JADJWV010000003.1 coordinate 321,110, forward strand.
TTTTGCTTTATAAACTTTGCACCTTAATCCATTCTTCATCACGCATCGCATTCGGTTTTTTGAATATAGACCTGTAAACCTATAAGATTGTAGACTTGTAAGCCTGGATTAATGAAGGACTGTAAACCTTTATACTTATTTACCTTTTTTTATTCCTAAGAGCCTAAATGCCCAAAAGCCTGCAGGCCTACAGGCATTTAACCCTTACGACCTTCAGTCAATTCCTTACTCCCATCATCTCACCAAACTAACGTCCCCGCTTTTCTCCAACACCGTACCATCCAACCTCACTGCTTTTAAATAATAGACAAATACAGCCGGATTCATGTGCTCGCCTTTCCAGCGGCCATCCCATCCGTATTGCAGTTGGTTGACCGGGAAATTCCGGTTTTCGAAAACCAGATTGCCCCATCGGTTGTAAATTCGAAATATCGCGATCTCGCGAATACTGGCTCCGCCAAATACCGTGACGACGTCGTTAATCTGATCGCCATTCGGACTGAACACATTGGGCACATAGACATCGGTCTGATTGTCGACGATGATCTTTATGCTCGTGCGAACTTCACATCCTGCCGAATTGGTGAGGATGACTTCATACGTTGCATTTTGCAAGGCCTGCAAATAAGGGGCCACGCAATCTGTGCAGGAGAGTCCGTCTGCAGGCGTCCATAATGCAGATGCCGGTATGAAATTCAGTAAAGGCAACAGCTGAGTTTTATCGCCCAGGGTCAATTTGATTTCAACAGGAAGATCTGCCTGGAGTTGCTGTGGGTCAAATACTACTACGGAATATTTATTTTCACAACCGAGCGTGTCCTGAACGAACAGTTGGTAGTTTCCGGGAGTCAGCGGTGAAAATGTATTGTTGCTCTGATACGAAGTGGTATCGTCCAGGGCATACCTGAATCCAGGTATTCCGGAAACGGGTGCCACCCGCAAAGTGGCATCATCGTCGCCAAAACATTTTATGGTATCCAGTTGAATGGATACGTCCACCGTATCCACCAACAAACGGGTTTCGATCAGGCTGTCGCAACCAAAGCGATTCTGCAGCAGATCCGTATAAAGACCGGTCGAGTTGTACTGTTTATTTCCAACGCGCACAAATTGTCCTTTGCAGAGCTGAATGTTTTGTACATATTGATTCCGGGGATTGACCGTCAATTCTGACCGGATAATGCTGTCGCATCCCAACCGCGTTTGCAGGCTGTCGATATACACACCACTGCTCGTGTAAACATGGTTTCCAACAAAAACCGAATCGCCATCGCAGATGACGGGCTGCAACTTCATGTCGTAAACCGGATCGACCACCAATGAGGTCTGGATGATGCTGTCGCAGGAATGAATGCTTTGTAAAGTATCGCGGTAGTTGCCGCTGCTCTTGTAAAATTTGCTCCCAACGGCAATGCTGTCGCCACGGCAAATGCGCTTTGGGTTTGAAATGTCATATACCGGTTCTACGGTAAGCATCGTGACGACGCTGCTATCGCAGCAATACAAATTCTGAAATACATCGACATACGTCCCTGTGGTTGTGTATCTGTTGTTTCCGACTTCCACAAATTCGCCCGAGCAAATTTTGAAGATCTGCGTATCGCGTTGTGTTGCGCTGCGATCAATTACATCAAAATGTAAAGTATCTGAGCTGCAACCAAATTCATCGCGTGTTATTAAGATATGCGGCCCCGGATTCAGATTGTTAAAATAATCGCTTTGTTCCCAGGAAGACTGATCCAATGAATAATAGTAAAATGGAAAACTTCCATCGGCACTTACGGCAATAAATGCATGGGGCCGGCAACAGCTGATCTCCAGTTGAGCTGAATCCAGGTTCAGTTGCAGTTGTGGTCTGAATAAACCCACGTCGACAGCTCTGCTCACCCCACATGACGTGGCATCTTTGATCTCTACCAGATAGTTTCCGGGAATCAGTCCGCTGAAAATACCGTCATTTTGCCAGGCTCCACCGTTGATGCGGTAGGCATAAGGCGGAATTCCTTCCAATGCAGTGATCACGATCCGCCCCGAATCGATGCAATTCATGGCCTGAACCCGTATGAGACTGTCGCGCAGGCGGTGTTGGTATGCTGTGACTTCAATCAGTTCGGGCAGAATGCAATTTCCGATTTTCGTATAGATGGTGTAAAATCCTTCTTCAGGTATTTCAAAATACAACTGCTTGTAGAAATAAATGCCGTCGCTGCTGTATAAAGCTGCGCTGTCTTCCGGTTTTTCAAGTACGCGCAGCAAAGCGCCTCTGAATGATCCGCAACTATCACTGAGTTGCAATTCGTATTGCAGTTTGTATTTTTTGACGAAGATGGTCATGGAATCTTCATAACTGAATCCGCAGGCATCCTGGTATCGTATGCGATAAGTCGTGGTGGTATCGGGTTGGATGACGGGATTAAAAATGCTGGTATCGCTGACACCCCGGGATGGACTCCAGCTGTATTTTGCAAAATTCGGTTTTGCAGAAACCTGTATGGCTTCTCCGTCGCAGATGGTTAGATCGGGCAGTGTAGTGATGCCGCTGATGTAATTCAGACAGATCTGCTGCACGTTGATAGCACTTCCGGTTGCTGCCGTGAATCCGAAAAATACATTCGGATCGCTGTTGAAAATCGTACTCACTATATTTCCCGAATATCTCAATTTTAAATTGCAATCGACATACACTTCCAGGGTGGCATTGCTTGCACTCCAACGGATGAGCACCTTATGAAACATACAGTCTTCTGCATTGGCATTTCCGTTGAGGATGCCGGTGGGTCCCGCGAGGTTGTCGGCCGAACCGTGATCGACATTCCCGTTGCGCATCACTGCCATGTGGTCGTAGGGAGGGTCGTTGTAATTTCCGTTTTGATACGAATCGAACTCCACCGCAAGACTGGGCACAATTCCCTGGTAACCCAATCCGCCGCCTGCCACACCAATGGATGTCGATATGGGTTGAAAAACAAAGGCGATGCCATCTGCGCCCGGTCCATCCAGACAACCGAGACTCAGGTCGAAATAAATATCAAAACTTTGGTGCAGGCTGACCTTGTCCTCGTACCAGATCGAGCCCGACTGAAAGTAGCGTTCTTCGGTGAGCAGGTAGCAATCATTGCCTAATTGGCGGGCATTGCCGTTGGTGATGAATTTTTTATTGCCGATACCGGCGCAGCTGTCGGGGATGACCACCGGAATGCTCGTCTGACATCCGTTTGCATCTTCTGCAAACAGTGTGTAATTGCCCGAGAGCAGCAATTGAAAATACGGATCGGTTTGGGAACCTGCCCTCTTGTCGAGCCGGTATATGTAACTTCCCCCTCCGCCAGTGGCATGCGCCCAGAGTTTTCCGTCGCTGATGCAGTGCGTGGGCTGCAAACTATCGATCGTTAGTTTGAGTTCGTCGAAGATGTCGAACGATATAGATAGATTATTGTTTTGCGGATAAAAATCGTTTTGGTTGTCGGGCTGCCCCAGTTGCAGGTCGACCTTGTGATTGCCCGGGTTGATTGGCAAACAGGGCAGAAGCACCGAAGCCGATTGGGTAGGGTTGAGGTTTCCGTTCCAGATGTAAGGCGTTTGCGGGATGCCGTCGATCTGGTAGTCGATACGTATGGATGAGAACGGGCGGATCCCGTCGTTCCGCATGTTGAGTTGCAGGCAGAGCGTATCGGTGCAAACGGAATGGATAAAAACCAGATCCAAAGCTGTGGCATCGTAGTCGCCCGGAGGCAGACAGCCGTTGGACGCGATCAGCGATTTGCGGGTGGTTTCGAGGGCGGCGATCATACGAACCCGCTGGCCGTCGGTGAAGTGTACCGGAGCGCAGGAAGAGTAGTCCATGTAGTTGGTATTGTCGTCGGGCAGGTCGGGAGCATCGGTCGCGCAGGAGTTGGTATTGCAGGGAGCAAACGAAGCCGAATTGTCGGGAGGCGTATCGCAGACCCGGTCGCCGTCGAGCAGGCAGTTGTTGTTGGTGCAACCTCCGTTGAAGGTATGGTTGAGCGAGAAAAAATGCCCCATTTCGTGGGCCGTCACCACCGTACCCCCGATCGAGTTCCAGTAGCGGCTTTCTTGAACGATGCCATCGACGGTACAGGGAGCACCCGGAAAATAGGCATATCCGGCCAGACTGCAGCCGAAGTTGTTGTTAAACAGGTCGGTCACCAGATAAATGTTGATGTAGCGCGAGCAGTCCCAGCCCACCAGGGCTTTGAGTGCTGCATCGCTGGCGGCATTGGTGCCGGGCAAACACATGGGGTCGTTGACCAGGTTGCTCGGAGTGCGTGTGATGCCATTGGTTGGCAAACCGGATGGATCGCGGCGGGCCAGGCAGAACTGGATGCCGATGTCGCTGCCGTTAGCGGCGGCAAAAGGCCCCGCATTGGCAAATGCCTGATTGAGGTAATCCAGCCCCTGTTCGACTTGCCTGTCGCTGAGGTTGTTTCCTTGTCCGATGGCTGTACCGGGTGGCACGATCAGATGCACGACCACGGGGAGCGTATAACTGGGTCGCGACCGGGGCTGCACCCGGTTCTGGTAATAGTCCAGGCTGTAGCGATGGATAGCCTTCTCCATCTCTTCCGTTTTTTTCCGGTAGTCCTGACTGCTCTCCAGCAGCCCGCGATGCTTTGCGTCGAAGTCGCAATACTGGGACCAGCCCGTCATGGGCAGGACAAACAAGAGCAACCGGATGAAATATAATTTTAACATAGGGTATAACATGTAGCCAATTCAGATCCAATTTAGGTATAAGTAGCTATATCAGCCTCATGGAAATTTAAGAAGCGAGAGAATTTACAGTAACAACATTCTTGGAAGATATATTTTCGGACTTAAAACCAATATCCTCAGGAATACCCTTCACTGGGAACTAAAATTTTGAAAAATAATTTTTACGGGATTATTTATTAAAACGGGCACTCCTATGATTCAAATAAGCATTGTGTTTATTGAACAAGAACAATAAAAATCCGAAGGATTTGATGCTAAAAGCATTGATATCTTGCAGGGCAAGAATGTATATATTTGTACGAGAGTGTCTATAAAATTGATATTGATCTTTGTGAAGCGACTGATTAAATTTTGGTGTTTTACTTTTTGGTGTTGTACCAGTATTTGTCAAAGTCCTGCTTACCGACAATTTACAGATGACGATGGATTGCCTAGTATGACACTGTACGGCATTTTACAGGATCCAAAAGGGTTTCTATGGATCGCTACACCGAAAGGTATTTGCAGGTTTGATGGTAGGGAATTTAAAAGGTATGGTATTCGCGGTATGAAAAGTCAGGATACTCCTTTTTCATTTATGGACAACGAAGGAATTCCCTGGTTTTATAACATGGCTGGCGATGTCTTTTATGTCCGCAATGATTCTTTACATTATTTAGATTTACATGGTATAAAGCCTATAGGGGAGATCTATTCGTTTTATGTAAAAAATCCCTTTATTTATATTTCATGGACCAAAACTGATTCTCCTCAAAGTATAAAATACAATCTTTTTGATCTCAATCAAAAGCAGATTTTAGAAAGGAATTACGTTTTTCTCGGATTGAAAGATGGTGCCTTGATTGGTTATGATTATGAAAAAAGAAAACGTTCGTTTGATCTCTATGCGATTGACTCCAACGAACTTATTGCATCTCAAAAAATACTGAATCAACATGAGGTAAAGTTTATTCATGAAATTGACAGGTACATGGTTCATTCCGATAATTATTCGATCATTATCGCTTCAAACTATATATGGATTTTGGATTCATGTAATCAAATTCTGTCCAGCCAATATTTTCCGGACATTACAAACAACAAGATAGACTATATCAATTTTATCAATGAAAATGAATTGTTTATTGGAACAAATGAATCCAGTTACCTATATGATTTAAAGGATAAAGAACTGAAATCCATTTCACATTACACCTTGTACATGAACACCGTGATCGAAGACTGTCATCATCGAAAATGGATAAGCACGACAGATCATGGCCTTCTTTTAGATTTGAACAATGGATCCATGGTGTACACATCGGATAAGAGCGATATTGCATCGGATGAGGCGTATGTAATTCAGCCCATACATAATCAAATATTTGTCGGACATCACAATGGAAAATTGAGCATTTTTAATAACGATTTGAAACTCCGCAAAATAGAATATAAAGGTTTGGGGAGAGTTCGATTTATTCAGGAAATTGAAAAATGGAATACTATACTCGGATTTGATGTCGGTTTGCAAATTATTGAGAAAGCAAATACCCGTCATATTCCCTGTGCAGATCTCAACATAGGCAGTATTAAAGCAGGGATCCACATTAATGAACATCAACTTTTTCTATGCACTTCACTTGGAGTATATAATATTCCCTATTCAAAACTGTACCAACCTCAAGTTGATGACTTGGAAAAATACAGAGAACTGGATGTCAGATCTCTTTGTATCAGTGAATTTAAGGGTGTGCTTTACGCAGGAACGGTCAATGGTTTGTACAAGAGAAGTAAAAGCAACGGGTGGGAAAAAATCGGAAATACGGAAGTGTTTATTAAGCAACTCTATAATTCAAACGATTCCATACTTATGCTATGTACGGATGGTCAAGGATTATACCTATTTGATGGAACAGAGATCATGGATTCGATTAATACCCAATCTGGTTTACCAAGTGACAATGTTTCTTCCATTTGTACGATTAATCCAAACCAGTTTGCAATTGGAACAGATCAGGGTGTATATATGTTAAATAAAAATACACGGTTAGGTTATAATCTCGATGTCATCGATGGTTTACCAGGCAATGAAATTAATGATCTTAAATGTCATAATAACTTACTTTGGATAGGAACTTCGAAAGGATTATTTACGATTCCGATTGAAAACATTAATCCGAATCAGGAAATTCCGTATATTGAAATTCAAGATGCTAAATTATTCTCCAGAGAAGGACAATCTAAGTTCAAATCACCTTTGGCTTACAATCAAAATCATTTAAAGTTTGTAGTTCAATCAAGAAGTTTGATTTCAGGAGGGTCCATGAATTTATACTATCGATTCGCAAACCGGGACAGTCAATGGTTATCAACTCCATCACAAGTAGTAGAGTTCGTTGGTCTGGGAGCAGGAAAATACAATTTGCAATTTAAAAGTGTAAACGAAGATAAAATTGATTCAAATATTATTGAGCAAACATTTGAAATATTACCTCCCTGGTACAAATCAATTTGGTTCAGTTTAATCATGGTTCTCAGCTTAAGTTCTTTTAGCGTGAGTTTATCGTACTGGCGGCAACGGAAAAAAAGAATTGAATTGGAAAAGAAAAGAATGTTTGAAGACCAATTGAATCAACTTAAAGAAGAAGCTCTTCAAAATCAAATGAACCCGCATTTTATGTTTAATGCATTGAATGCTATCCAGGGATTCCTTTCCAACAACGATCATTTTAATGCCATGAATTATCTCTCCAAATTCGGTCGACTGATTCGGATGATTTTCGACCAATCCAGAGAGAAGCGCATAAGCCTGGAGACCGAGCTGGCATTTTTGCGGAACTATCTGGAGCTGGAACGTTTGAGATTTAAGGAAAAGGTTGATATTCAGTTGTTTGTTGATCCTGCGGTGGAAGAAAAAGCTACAGAGTTGTTTCTGCCTCCATTGGTGATCCAACCCATTGTGGAGAATGCTTTTAAACATGGCTTGCTGCATAAAGGCAGTGAGGGCTATCTCAAAATCAAACTCGAAATGACTGATGGGCAACTGGTTTGTACAGTCGAGGACAACGGGATTGGCCGGGAATCTTCGAGTGGAATCAACCGCTGGAAGAAAAATGGCAGGAAATCGACCGGCATCGCAACCATTCGCGAACGACTGGCCATCATCGACCGGGGCCGGCAAAAGATCGGTTTGCAGATCCGCGATCTCTACGATGCCTCAGGACAATCGGCAGGTACTCAAGTCACCATCAATCTATAAATCATGTTAGTCCTTAACGCCATCATCATCGAAGACGAAAAGCAGAGCCAGGTTGCTCTAATTAAAATGCTCGGCTCGCTCACCGAATACGTAAGTGTTGTTGCCGTTTTCGAATCCGTAGCTCAGGCTGTGCCATATCTGAGGTCACACGAAGTGGACCTGGTTTTTCTCGATATCGAGTTGCCCAATGAATCGGGATTCGGACTGTTTAATTACAACCTAAATCCTAACCTCAAGGTCATCTTTACGACAGCTTACAACCATTACGCCATCCAGGCATTTAAGATCAGTGCAGTCGATTACCTGCTTAAACCTCTCGATCGGGATGAGTTGAGAGATGCCGTGATTAAAGTGAGAAAAATCGATGCCAACCACCGGATGAACGAAGCGTATAAGATCCTGATCGACAACCTCAACCAGGGAAATACCCGCATTGCGATCTCACATCAGAACGGCTACGATATGGTCGAAACCAGCGACATCCTATGGCTGGAAGCCGAGATCAATTATACGACCATCCATTTGCGCAGCAAACGCAATGTGACAGTGGCGAAAACGCTCCGGATCTTCGAAGAATCGCTCGATCCGCAAAAGTTTTTCAGGATCAGCCGCAGCGCCATTGTCAACGTAGAACACATCACTCGGCTCAATCGCAATCAGGCACTCACCATTACGCTGACAGACAGTTCGACGATTTCGGTTTCGGAAGCCAGGAAGGATGAGTTTTTAAATTTGTATAAGAAGATCTGAGCTTAAAAGTGGAAAGGTTTGAAGGTTTGAAGGGGGAAAGGGAAAAAGGGTTTCCCGATAAAAACAGTATATCCTTCTGAACAGAATTAATCAAGAGCATTTTATCGGGAGGGAAAAAGGAAAGATAGACCTAAAAATCGTCCCTATAAAATGGAACCTGGTCCTTTAGAAAACAAATTATCAAGATTTTTTTATCGGGAAGTTTAAATGTCCGGGAACCTAAAAATCTCTTTTACAAAGTTCTCAGAAAATTAACGAGGTGACTAAAATGAAACGTCAAGCAAAGCAAGGGAATTTTTTTCCACATTTATAAAGAATAGCAGCATTATGAATTCCTACGCAATCCATGATCCCGGAGGCATCAGACACCTTTAAATCAGTCGACTTACAGCAGCATCTATGGTTTCCTGCGTTTTTGCAAAACAAAAGCGGATCAAACCCGGGTCGTAACCGTCGTGGTAAAAAGCGGAAACCGGAATGGTTGCAACTTTTTGATGTTGCACCAGATCTTCTGCATACTTTACATCGCTGCCTTTGTAGTCTTCGGGAATTTGTGCGATTGCAAAATAGGAACCTTCGCAGGGATGGAATTGCAATCCTGTTGATGCCATCGATTTCAGAAAATAATCGCGTTTTTCCTGATAGAAGCCGGGAAGGGCATTAATAAACCCGGGTTGAAGCTCCATGAACTTCGCAATGGCATATTGGGCGGGAGTATTTACGCTGAAAACCAGAAACTGATGCACTTTGCTGATTTCTTTGGTCAGTTGAGGTTTCGCAATGGTGTAGCCGATCTTCCAGCCCGTATTGTGCAGGGTTTTGCCCATTGAAAACACCACTATCGACGATTCCATCAATCCGGGATAACTCAACGCACTGATGTGGTTGTTCCCGTCAAAAACCAGCATGTCATACACTTCATCCCAGACCATCAGGATCTTATATTTTTCAGACAGCGCTTCAAAATTTTTGACATCGCTTTCTTGCAGGATCCTGCCTGCCGGATTGTGCGGGTTGTTGATCAGGATCATTTTTATGGATTCCCTCGCCAGGACATCTTCCAGTTGATCCCAGGGGATGGAAAAATCGGGTAGGTTTAATTTAAGATAAACCGGTATGCCCCCATTGACCACTACAGCCGGACCATAAGAATCGTAAGCCGGTTCAAAAATTAAAACCTTATCGCCGGGTCTGACAAATGCACTGATGATGGTATAAATCGCTTGTGTGGCCCCGGCCGTGACCAGGATCTCCGTTTGTGTATCGGCCTGAAACTGGTATCTCCCCAGGATTCGTTTGGCAATCTGCTCTCTTAAATGCAGCAGTCCGGGCATCGGGGCATATTGGTTAAACCCCGACCACACTGCTTCATTTAAAAAATCAAACAACTCTTTTGGCGGAGAAAAGTCAGGAAATCCCTGCGCCAGATTGATGGCCTGGTGTTGTTGTGCCAGTGCCGTCATCTTCGCAAAAATGGAAATTCCTGCCTGCGGTAATTTCGATTGGATATTAAAGTTCATCCAAAAAAAGCGTATTCAGTTTGAATTGAGTAAAGCTCAATGCTTGGTATACTTTTTATAAATGCGGTCGATCTCGCCCGCCATGCGGCGATCTTTTTCAGTCACCGTGTCTCCCTCATCGTGGGTTGTCAAAACAATTTCAACTTTATTCCAGGAGTTTTTCCAGTCGGGATGATGGTTGAGTTTTTCCGCCTGAAATGCAACCTCCGTCATAAACGCAAAGGCTTCTCCAAAATCGCGAAATTCAAAAATCGCTTTCAATTTGTTACTGCTTTCTTTCCACATATTTTCGTTTTATTGGTATTTAATGAAATTTAAAAGAATGATCGTTCAACTCCCTCACGGCAAATTCAAGCAGGTGAACTGCAGCATCGACATCGTCTTCGTGTACCATTTCTATGACCTGATGAATATGCCTGGTAGGAATGGAGATTGCACCTGCAATCGTTCCATTGCCGGCTCTTTGCACCGAAGCCGTGTCTGTGCCACCACCCGTGAGCAATTCTGCCTGCCAGCTGATGTTATTTTTATCTGCTACTGATTTCAAAAATGCAACCATCCGGGAATCGGGTATCACACTGCTATCGAAAAGTTTGATGGCAACACCTTGCCCCAGTTTGGTTATAAACTCGTATGCCTGAGCACCGGGTACATCGTAGGCTATGGTCGTATCGATATTGATGGCAAAATCCGGAGCAATGCTGTTGGCAGCAATCGAAGCTCCTCTTCGTCCGACCTCCTCCTGTACCGTAAAAACGCCATAAACATTGATAGGAGCTTGCCTTTCCTTTAAGCGCTTCATCAATTGCACCAGCACATAAACAGAAATGCGATTGTCCAGCGATTTACAATTCAGACACTTTCCCATCCGGATCATTTCCCTTTCGCGGGTGATGGGATCTCCCAGCTGAACCGCTTCGCCCAGCTCCTGCTTAGACAAACCGGTATCGATGTAAAAATCTTTTAATGACGGTGCTTTCATTCGTTCTTCTGCACTCATTACGTGGACCGGTTTACTTCCCATAACCCCGGGAATATCTTTTTTACCGTGAATAATGACCCGCTGAGCGGTGAGTGTTTTGGGGTCGAATCCCCCCAAAGGCAGAAATCGGATAAATCCTTCGTCGTCAATATGCTGCACCATAAAAGCTATCTCATCCATGTGTGCTGTGAGCAGTAACTTTTGATGGCCTTGTCCTTTGTGAAAGGTGATGAGATTTCCCATGGCATCGATGCGCATTTCATCCACATCCTTTTCAAGTGTCTCCATGAGCAGGGCACGAATGCGCTGTTCAAAACCCGGTGCACCGGGAGCTTTACAAATAGCCTGAAGCAAATCGATTTCCGCCATGTCTGAATCTCCGGCCAAAAATAAGCCAAGCAGACTAATTGATTAAATATGCCTTTTGATACTATGTATGTAGCTGATTTTTATGAGATTTGCGGCTGTGGCAGGAATAAAAAGTCTGGCAAAAGAAACCCTGATCTATGGTTTGAGTTATTCACTCGGCAGGGTCATCAATTTCTTACTTGTCACGGTTTATCTGACCCGGGTTTTTTCAGAAGACAAAGCCTATTTTTCCATCTACAGCGAATTGTATTTTCTAATTGCCCTGTTTCTGGGAATATTAGGACTCCGAATGGAAACCGGTTTTTTTCGATTTGCATCCGACGAAAAATATGCATCCAAAATTTATCCGCTGGCCAGTCAGCTGGTCCTTCTATGTTGTGCAGCATTCATGTTGTTTGTCTATCTGGGCATTGATTTCGTTGAGAACATCTTACAATATCCCGATTTGCGCAATTTGATTTATGTGGCTGCATGGATTGCCGCACTCGATGTGATCAGTGCCTTGCCATTTGCAAGAATTCGGTATGAAAAAAAACCACTGCGTTATGCCTGGATAAAATTGAGCGGATTGCTGTTCAATGTGATCCTGGTTTTGATTTTTCTAACCACCATGCAAGGGGATGCTGGTGAAAAATTATTTTGGGTCATGGCTGCGAATCTCATAGGAAGTATTTGGGTCCTGCTGTGTCTGATCCCTGAAATGAAAGCGTCGCTGGCTAAAGCCGATTGGTCTATGGCCAACAAACTTTTAAAATACGTTTCACCTTTGTTGTTGGTCACCTTATCCTTTATTGTCATTCAATACGGATCAACCAGTATTTTAAAATATTTTTTACCAGGTTCGATTATCGAAAACCTCGAAACCAGCAGTCAGTACAATGCTGCAGTTCGTCTTGCTGTGATTATGAATTTATTTGTAACCGCGTTTAATTATGCCGCTGAACCATTTTTTTTCCGTTCATCAAAACAAGAACAGGCCAGACCGCTGTTTGCAAAAGTATCGCTGTATTTTATACTGGCTTGCTCTTTGATTTATTTGATGACCTGTTTATTTATAAATGACATAGCACTTTTACTCGATAAAAATTTCCGCGGAGAATTGCAACTTGTTTCCATCCTGTTGCTTGCCAACATCCTGATGGGACTGTATTCCAATATATCGAGCTGGTACAAACTCTCAGACAACAACCATCAGCTGGCATTGGTCAGTCTCAGTGGAATGCTACTGATGATTGTGCTCAATATCTGGTGGATTCCATATTTCGGAAATCGTTCTGCAGCATATGCAAATCTGGTTGCTTATGGATTTATATGTGCAATGGCCTATTACCAGGGACAAAAGAAATTTCCTATTCCCTACGAAATGATGAAAATGGCTTTGTGGCTGGGGTTGGCTGTTCTATTAATTTGGTGTCAGCCACTGGTATATACCCACCTTGGGATCAAGGATTGGTTAGCACGATTTACTTCGCTGGCGATCATCGTCGTTTATGCTTTCGCTGCTTATGTGTTTGTTCACAGGAGAGGAACCTAAATCTTTATGTTAATCGAAGGAACAAGCCTGAAGTTTTAAGACATAAGACTGAAGGCAACAGGAGGAACAAGAAGAAAAAAAGTAAAAATTTACGTTTTGAGCAAAGATAACGAGCGTTAGTTTACTCACATCTACCAACTAACATCTATCAACTAACATCTATCAACTCACATCTATCAACTCACATCTATCAACTAACATCTATCAACTCACATCTATCAACTCACATCTATCAACTCACATATTCATACCACCGCAAACGCTAAGGACCTGACCTGTGATGTAACTGGACCTGTCGGACGCCAGAAACAATACGGCATCGGCAACTTCTTCCGGTTTGGCTAAACGACCCAGTGGAATTGCCTTCATAAAAGCTTCTTTTGTTTTTTCATCCAAAACATGCGTCATTTCGGTTTCAATAAAGCCGGGAGCCAATGCATTACAGCGAATGTTTCTCGAGGCCAGTTCTTTGGCCATGCTCTTGGTGAAGCCGATCATGCCGGCCTTGGAAGCAGCATAATTGGATTGTCCGGCATTTCCAAAAACACCTACCACGGAAGAAATATTGATTATAGAACCTTTTCGCGTGCGCATCATGTGCTTCGCTGCGTGTTTGGTAAGATTAAAGCAAGACTTGAGATTTGTCGTAATGACCTGATCCCATTGCTCTTCTGTCATGCGCAGGATCAGGTTGTCTTTGGTTATACCGGCATTGTTCACTAAAACATCCAGGCCTCCCAGATCTGTTACTACAGACTGGATCAATAATTCTGCATCTGCGTGCACGGCTGCATTGGACATATAAGCTTTCGCCTGAACTCCATGAGCTAAACATCGCTCCACCACTTCCTGTGCTTTGTCGGGAGATGAAACATAGGTAATGGCCACATGTGCTCCGTTTTTTGCAAGGGCTTCTGCAATGGAAGCACCAATTCCACGGCTCCCTCCTGTAACTAAGGCTATTTTTCCTGAAATCATCATACCATTTATTTTGCCGGTAAAGATAAAAATTTGACTGACGTTTCGTCGTTTCGTCGTTTCGTCGTTTCGTCGTTTCGTCGTTTCGTCGTTTCGTCGTTTCGTCGTTTCGTCGTTTCGTCGTTTCGTCGTTTAGGAAAATCTTATGTAAGAACTAAAAGTTCCTTTAAATTAAAATTAAATATATTTTTTGAAATTCTCTATTCATATGTCGCCCCTACGGGGCTGGATTTATGATATTTCCATTCCCTATTAAGATGTCACCCCTACGGGGCTGGATTTATGATATTTCCATTCTCTATTAAGATGTCGCCCCTACGGGGCTGGATTTTATGATATTTCCATTCCCTATTAAGATGTCACCCCTACGGGGCTGGATTTATGATATTTCCATTCCCTATTAAGATGTCACCCCTACGGGGCTGGATTTATGATATTTCCATTCCCTATTAAGATGTCACCCCTACGGGGCTGGATTTTATGATATTTCCGTTCTCTATTAAGATGTCACCCCTACGGGGCTGGATTTTATGATATTTCCATTCCCTATTAAGATGTCACCCCTACGGGGATGGATTTTATGATATTTCCATTCCCTATTAAGATGTCACCCCTACGGGGCTGGATTTTGGTTAAATTAAAGTTCCTAAATGCTTTTCAACCTTGCTCTATAATCTTTGCTCCTTAGTCTCTTCCCCACACCTCTCCGCTGGAATGATCTCTGCTTGCTCCTGTCACAGTTTTCAGCACATTAATTCGGCCTTTCCATTTCAGGAAAGCCAGTAATGCAAATACAAGAGCTTCTTTGTTGTCGACCAGCTCTTTTGCAGGAATGATGTAATCGAATGTTTCAAGACCTAAACATTTCAATCGATCCATGAGAAAATTATGGTAAGTACCACCTCCGGTACAAAAGACCGAAGCAGATTTATTTTGATCCATCCCGGGCGATTTCACAATGCTTTTGAGAAACTGATCGATTTGTACCGCTGCATGTTCAACCGCAGTTCTCAATAAATCCTCTGTTGTGTGGTTTTGATTTGAAAGTACGTTTTTAAAATTATTTAAAAACCACTCTCTTCCCAAACTTTTAGGCGGACTCTCTTTGTAGAACGCTATTTGGTTGCATTCTTCAAGCAATTCAGGAATTAATTTTCCATTTCTGGAATGTTGTCCTTCCGGATCATATTTCAAACCCAATCGTTGACTGAGTCCGTTGAGCAACATATTGCAAGGTCCGATGTCACAAGCCCGTCTCTCACCGGCATGATCCCAGGAGGCATTCGAAAATCCACCGAGATTCAGACAAAAAGCGTAATCTGAAAACAAGGTGGCGTCACCAATAGGCACGAGGGGAGCTCCTTGTCCACCCAGAGCAACATCCTGTTGTCTGAAATTACAAACTACGGGAATCCCGGTAATCTCGGCTACCTGTTTACCACTTCCAATTTGGAGCGTTAGTCCTTCATTCGGCCGGTGAAAAACGGTATGGCCATGCGAACCGATGAGATCTGCATGCAATCCATTTTGAGCTAAAAAATCCCGGACCTGAATACCCAGCCACTCCCCATAAATTCGATCCAGCGCTTTCAATTCATCGTCGTTTTGATAGAAAGCATTAGCTAATTTTCTGCTCCAGTTTTCATCATAAGCAATGTGATGACTTGCCTGTATCTTAAAATTTAGCTTCTCCGTTTCTTTGAATTCAACCAAGGCCATATCCAAACCATCCAGCGAGGTCCCCGACATCAGTCCAATGACTTTCATGTAATCATCATTTATAAATCAGGAATTTTAAACAGCTTAAATTTAAGAAGCGGTTTTAGCGGGGACTTTTCGTCCCGATAAAATAAAGCTAACTGTTTCTTTTTTGAAGTATTATACCATTTTATCGGGATTTAGACTTTTCTTCTGATCTTTGCTCTATCCACCCTGTTCCAATCTTCAACATCCTCGCTTTCTGCTTATCGCTTTCTGCTTTAGGCTTCCTCTATCCCCCATTCTTCTCTCTCAATTGATAAACCCGTTCAATATTTTTATCGGGGATCAGCCAGATGACGGCAACCCCTAAAACCAATATCCCTGAAATCAAAGGATAGGCGTAGGCCGCAACCAATGCACTGATATAAGCAACCAGAGAAAGTTGTCCTTTGCGGTTTTGGAGCTGGTGAGCTTTGGTAAATTCTTCGGGATGCAGATGATGTTTCACTACCAGGGTTTGCAAAATGTAATACGCCATGGCTGCCATCAGGAGCACGGCACAATACAAAGCAATGGTGTTGTCTGCAAAATGATTTTCACCCATCCAAGCTGTAGCAAAAGGAATGAGCGATAGCCAAAACAACAAATTCAAATTAGCCAGCATGATGCCAGAGGTAATCTTACTCATGCTGTGCATCATGTGATGGTGGTTGCCCCAATAAATTCCAATATAGGCGAAACTCAGGGCATACGAAACAAAAACCGGTCACAAGGGCAATATATCGCTCCAAGACGAACCGTGAGGAACTTTCATTTCGAGGACCATGATGGTAATGATGATGGCGAGTACGCCGTCGCTGAAGGCTTCCAGTCTTGCTTTGGTCATGACATTCAAATTTTAAGTTTTGCCGGACTACCGAGGTAAACACCGGGTACATCCAGATCTTTGGTGACCAGCGCTCCCATACCGATGGTTACGCCGGAAGTGATTTTTAGTCCGTCGCGCAGGGTGGCGGATGGAGCCACCCAACAATCATCCCCCAATTCGGTGCTGCCTCCAATAAGCACATTCGCGATGACGAGGCAGTTTTTACCCAACTTTACGTTGTGTGCAACATGTACGAGATTGTCGATTTTACTGTTTTGGCCGATCACTGTATTTCCCAAAGTGCCTCTGTCGATGCAGGTATTTGATCCAACTTCAACATCGTCTTCCAGAACAACACCTCCTAAATGAGGGAATTTAACATAATGGCCTTCCTGCGTTTTTGAATATCCAAATCCGTCAGAACCAATGGTAGTGTGGCTTTTTATCAAAACTCTTTTTCCGATTTTGCTTTGATCGTGAACCACGACGTGGCTGTGTATGATACTGCCTTCTCCGATCTCGCATTTCCCGATCAGGCAGAATGCTCCAATGCTCACGTTGTTGTCTATTTTGGCTTCCGGATCAATGATGGCATTAGGATGAATCATCGCTTGCGGAGGCGAAACAAATAGTTTTTGGAGAATTTGGATAAATGTTTCTTTGGGTGCTTCTGTAAAAATAAATGTTTGATTTCCTTCTGCTTTAACAAGGTCTTCCAGGCTTTGGTGTGCAATGACAAGATTGGCTTTTAATGATGCAAGTTCCTGTGGATTTTTTACCTTGGCCGCGCCAAGCCAAATCAAACTTGTGTCATCGCTATTCTCTAAATTACTGGCTTTGTTGAAAGAAATGTTGGTTGGATCTCCTTCAATCCGATGTGGGTAAATAAGGCATCCCTGAACATCTGCGTAACTGAAATTCTTTTTTGTATTTGGAGACATGTTTCCAGTGGAGATTCTATGATCCGGATCAGCCCCGAAATTAGTCAATAATTTCAAAGCGCATCAAACAACCTGCCACCCGGATACCGACTTCAGTAAATAATCAAGATCCTGCCAAAATTGGGCTGGTATTCAGTTCCATAATTCGAAATGATTTATTAAAACCGGTATCAGGTCTTTTTGCGCTTGGACATCATCTGATCGACACCGTCTGTAAATTCTTTAGAAGTTGGTGTATAACCTGTCTTACCTAAAGCATTGAAGCTGTATTGATTGGTTTTCTTGTCCTTATCGATGTCAAATAACCAAACTGTGGGATAACCCCTAACCCCAAATGATTGCTGCAAACTGTAATTCTGGTCGCGGATATTGTCGGGTACTGCAAAAGATCTTGGGAAATCCAATTCGAGCAAAATAACATTCTTTTTAGCCCAGCTCTTGAATTCGTCTTTTACAAATACAGCCGCTGATAATCGCTTGCACCAACCACACCAATCGGATCCTGTAAAATTTGCCAGGATCGGTTTACCGGTTTTTTTGGACTGGGCATAAGCTTCGTCCAGACTTACCAACCATCCTTCGTGAGTGGCTTTGTAAGGCCCTGTTTTTGAACTGGCCTGCGCCTGTGCAGTTTGGTTAAATGCCAGAAATGCAGCAAAAATGAAGAAGTATAATTTCATGTATCTAGTTTTTAAATGATGATTATTGGAATTCTTATTAATCAGAACGCAAATTTATGCATGTTCGGGTAATAAAACATCCAATTTCAATTTCGGTTTAATGCTATATATGTTATATAAATTGAAAATTCGTCCTTGAATCCGGGATTTTATATTTTTCAAATGTATTTATGGTCGGATTTTGCCTGTTTTTTTGCTTTTTTTAAGGATCTATTGTGTTCATTAAGCTCATTGCGGCGAAAGTTTTAACACATTAAAACAATGTTAAAATGTCGAAACTGCTGAGGACAATGCCAATTGAGCCCATAATTTATCAAGCTGAAAGCGATGGATCTTTATTTCATCCCTGGAGATGGATTCACTGAAGTGAATGTATCGCGGGGTCGGGTTCAATTATATCCAATGATCAGCGGCAACTGCGTCATTTATATAAAAATAACTTTCCTGTAATAATGCTGCCCTTTCGGGTTGCTAAGTTTTAGAATATACATCCCGTTGCTCAGCCCCTTGCGGTCTATGGTTGCTATTTCCTGAAACCACGAACTTCGGATGATCTGTCCCCGGTCATTAAGCAATTGGTAAGCATCGTATTGGTTGGTCCGGATCCGTAAAATCTCTTCCGCCGGAACCAGAAACACTTTTACATCAGCAACAACATCTTCTTCCAAGGCTGTAGGTTCCTCCGATTGAACCGTGATCCTGAAACTGCTTCTGTTTGTTGGATCATCTACATTCCGCATACCCATTCGCAGTCTGGCTGTCCCGGGATCTGGCCCTGTAAAAATATCGATGATGAACTCCATTTCCTGTCCCGGCTCCAGGCTGATTTGGGTGCTGTCTACATCTGCAGGATAACAAACATCCAAACACATACTTGAGGACCACCCAGCCGGTAAGTCGTTGAGCAATCTCTGAATTTCGATCCTGACTTTGTTATTCCCTGTATTTTTTAAAGTTCCGGATACATAGCTTACTCCATTCACTTCCGCTTTGACGACGCTGTCTGTTTTCATTTGAAAGCTAAACGTCGATATTCCTGTTCCTACACTATCGCAAACACTTTGAGGATCCAAAAATTTTTGAACATCGCAAAAGATATCGTCTGGATCGCGGTCAAACCAGGCATGTTTGATTTTTATCCGGCCATCGGTATCAACCAAAGTGGCGTTGTTTGGAGCCGGACCGTAATGGTACCACCATTCGTTACAGGGTCCGTCAATAAGAATCTTCGCATCTATCTTGTGTGCCAGAAGCATGTCTTCTATAATGCGCTTTCTCTCGCCGTAGGTTGCTGGTTGGCGATATAATATTCCAGCACCAATATTTTGCTGTCCGGTATTCACTCTTCCGAAATAGGGACTGATGTCCTTATCTGGATGAGCCTCTACTGTATACACCACCACGATTTCGATTTGATCCTTGAATTGGGCGAAGAGCTCGTTGATCTCTGGAATCTTGCCTCTAAAGACCGGGCAGGTGTAACTTGAAGAAATGAGCAATACGGGTTTCCCCTTATCGAGCATTTCAGACAGACGGAAATAGCCCCCATTGATATCGTATAACTGAAAGTCATGGGCAGTATCCAGATAGCGATAACCGCTGTTTTCAAAATTACCCAGGTAGTTCTGGATCTCACAAATGCTGTCGCTGAAAAGAGGTCGGCTGGTCAATCCAATAAATGGTTTCAGGAAAGCCTGCCCCGACAAATTCCACAAGAAGCATAATATCATCGAGCTGATTAGGAGATGGCGCATATTTCTTTTTCAATTTAGACACTGCAAATTAGAAATCGTTTAATACGCCTTTCGGGAACGCACTAATTCAAAGTATACTGCACATTCAACCCCCCATTGATGCGAACATCTTTATACTGGCTCTGCACATAGGGGATTGTCTTTCGGTAATCTACAAACAATCGTATGTTCAAATTTTTACTCATGCTGTATTTGATCGCCGGGGTAAAACTGATCTGTTTGGATCCGCTGTTATCCTGTGCATTGACGTTTGCATCAAGCCTGTGAATTTTTGTCCGGTTGTCATTGATCCCAAAGTCGAAACTGATTTCGAGATCGTTTCCTTTCGGATTGTTGATGTTGGCATCCGGATCTATTTCTTCTTCACCATCTTTCGTTTTCTTTTTCTTCTTTTTGGTTTTCTTGGGCGGTTTGTAATCTTTGTTCAAAGCTTTCATTCCGGGCAACCAGGCCAGAAATACATCTTTAATGATGTATCCCATTTTAATGGTATAGGTCGTAGCCTTAG
The DNA here is from genome assembly GCA_016716185.1 of Saprospiraceae bacterium. Taxonomy (NCBI): domain Bacteria; kingdom Pseudomonadati; phylum Bacteroidota; class Saprospiria; order Saprospirales; family Saprospiraceae; species Saprospiraceae bacterium. Next base: position 341,667 of record JADJWV010000003.1, read on the forward strand.
TTTCCAGCAATTGGCCGTCGATGCCGTTTCTTAAATTCAGATTCCGGTTTTTGTTGTAATCCAAACCGAGCTCCATCCCGGCTTTAGTTTTTATATTTACTCCGATCAGCGGGGCAAATTGCTCTGCAATCACTAGTTCGGGAACTTCGTAACGGGCGTGATAAGAAGCGCGCGAATCGTTTCCTCTTCTTGCAAGCGGAACCTCATTGGCGTCTTTCCGATAATCCAGGTTGCTTTTGAAGCTATTTATGGTCAATGTGTTCTTGTACGAATGGCGGATGCTGAAATCCTGGAAAATATCTTTAAGTCCTTTCAATTTGCTGAGTCCATTGTAGCTCACTATCCAGTTGGGTAATGGTAAAGTCTCAAACAGATCGAGACCAACTTTATTGGGGTCCTTATCGGTGTATGCTGCAAAAAATGCGGGAGCTACAACATCGATGTGATCGCCCTGAAATCCATCCCGGTAATCGGGATTGGTTGGACTTAGATTCTTAATCCCCAAACGATCGGCAACACGCTGCGAGATGATCGGTCTGGCATCGCTAAACCGGTCAAACACATCGTTGATGTCGCTGGCAAATATGGTTTGCAGGGATATGTAAGATAAACTCAACTGGCCGTTTTCAAATGGGGTGAAATGTTGAAATCCCAAAGTATTGGTACCAATGATGCTGTCGTACTTAAATGTCTCTGAATAATCTTTAGTATAGGTTCTGTCTACGTTCAGATCGATGCTAAAATCCTTTAGTTCGAGTTTAAATTTAAAACTCAGGGTATTGGAGTTCTTCTGCAACATTTCTTTGTTGAAATAACAACTTTGAGAGATCCATCCTTTTTCTGCTGCTTTATCGAGCCATCCGTCTTCACTGAAATCCGGTTGTCCCCCGGTGATGAAACTAAAACCGGGTGCATCAAAGCCCGAGCTCAAACCCATCAGTTCGGGCTTTTCCATAAATCCGGGTATGGTGGTTCCTTTGTTTTCAGCATAACTCATCTGCATGCGCTTGAGCATGGTAATCGGTGTCAGGGCAGCCTTCATCCATGGATTGGGCTTGTCTGATTTGGCATTCTTCCGGTCCTTGGATTTTTCATCTTTTTTCGGATCGGTTTGGTTTCGCACCGATGGTCTGAATCTACCGGAAGCCGGACCTTCGCTGTTGTATTTTTTAAGAAATGCAGATTTATTGATCAGGGTTGAAAAATTCAATTCACCCGTGACGCTGATATTCTGGGTATTTGAAATAACTGAACCAAGACTATCGATGGAGTTAATAGATCCACCTGCCCAATTGAAATTAGCAGTGTATTGGGTGCGGATGGTCACAAAATCCAATAGCGGAAATAGTTTTGTTGGCAATTGATAAGAAATGGTGAAATTATGACGGTAGTCTTTGGTTCGGCCAAAAGATTTTAAATTATCTCGCAAAAATCTTCCGCGTTCGCTGGCCTGAACTTCCTGATCAGTTAACGGATTGACATAAGCTTGGCGAAGCGGATTAAAAGTAATTTCATCTACTGCAGCCTCATTCTTAGCACTGAAATTAATCTTAATTGATCTGGTCAGATCCCAGTTCAACGTATAATCCCGGGTCCATGCAAACTTCCGATCTTCCCAGGTACTGTATTTGGGATCAGCAAAACGGTATGTTCTTGTTGCTGCTTTCCTGTTGAGATTGTTTCTCACTGAAAAAGAATTCGGAACCGGATTGAAATTAAAATCGCCGATAAATTTCAGATGCGGACTTGTAACTAATTTCTTGAAGGGTTCGATATATTTTGGTGTCAGGGTATAATTGTAATCGACACCTCCCTGCTGAGTTTTGAGTTCGTCTTTTGCAATGATGGGATTATGCTTGTTGGCCACTGAATGGGAATAACTCACTGAGAAGTTTGAAATGTCCCATGGTTTTGGTTTGCCACTTCCTTTTCTTTCTTTGCGAACATTATTGAATGCAATACTTTTTATTTCGGAGAAATCGATGGCGCGATCCCGGATGGAATCTTTTTGAGCCTGGTTGCTTGCCGCATTGACTTTATCCTTGAGTTCGATGTCCGTATCGTTGGGATCGTATTGGGGTGTCAGGGTCGTATTGGAATATTGCAGAGCCATTGGAATTTTTATACCTACACTCTGTGGTAAAAATTTATCCAAAGAGATGTTAAGTCCGGCATCCAATTGGACTGTTTCATAGGTAGCACGCTGATCCAGTTTTTGATCGATGCCACCCCAGCCAACAGATGCATAATTACCGGCAACGCTGATATTGCCAAGATCTGCCAATTGCATTTCTGCACGAACGGTCGCGGCGACTCCGCCTTTTTCTTCGAGGCCCGATAAACGCAATTCATTGAACCAGACTTCGAGGTCTTCTACGACTTCGGAACTTTTATTTCTAAAACCTATGAGTACCCCTCTGACCAATCCGATGGTTGGGTTTCCAACCACTTTAACGGTATTTTTTGGTTTTTCCGGATCAGGTTTTGAATAGGCCCCAAAATCAGGAACGACGTTGTTTCTTTCTGTTTTCAGATCCAACAACAGCTGGAGCGGAAAATCAAATTCATTGTCCTTAAGCCAGATGGAATCCCTCTGATCAAAATGTTGTTCATCAGAAAATCGCAGCGGGATTTCGTATTCGTAATAGTTGTCTGTAAAATCTTTTCCCAATCTGATAAAAACGCAAAGTCCTTTATTGTCCTTGGACTTAAGAGATTCACCGTGCACGAACATTTTTAATCTTTTGTACTTGCGGATATCGAGATCGATGATCTTGTATACGGATTGCGAACAGTTGGGTTTCAGGTCTTCTTTCTTTAACAAAATGGAAGATTCGTTCTGAGGTATATCGGCGAATTGCGAACTGTAAAAGCGCTCTCTTTGAATTCCCGGTGGTGTGGTATAGTTGAATGGTGTTTTCCCTGCATTTTCCTCAATATCAACTTTATCGAGGATGAGTACTTTATTTCCTGCATCCTGAGCATCGCAAACATCTTCAAATTTTCTCCATGCATTTCTACCCAGTTGGAATTTGATAAAGCGAAACGTAACCGTTTGGTCAAATCCCGAAAACAACATCCTCATGCTTTGAATGGATCTGAAATCCTGGATCTCTCCAATCTTGTTTGTGAACGATCTCACCGGAATACGGAAACGATACCATACTTCATCGTCCGGAAGACCCGGTACCCGAACGATTACAGTGTCCGTTATGAAATTATCGAGTGAAGCCGGATCAAAGTCAATTTTATTGTCAGCGGTTTTCCGAATTGGAATTTCATAATTGTAATAAGATTCAATTTCGTTCAGGGACTTATCAAAATTGATGTCTTCCTGATCCGGATAACCCGTGTAGGCTGTAGATTGAATGTTTCCGGTTTCGATCTGTGCATTGCCTTCGGGCATATTGTAGCGTTTGTACTTATCGGTGACCGGAATATTGGGCGCAAAAGTGTTCGAGCGATATGAGATGTAATCATCGTTGGCCGGGTCCTTTGCAAGCTCAGCAAAGGCTGTCGGATTTAAAAAGTTCTGTTGTTGTGATATGTATCCTGACAGAAAAGTATTTTCATCTTTTTCAAAATTATCAGAGACGCTGTTTAATCCATCGAATCCGAGATCCTGTCTTTCGCGGTTGTTGATATCAAAGCTGCTGGTGATTGGAGGAAATCGGCTGACTTTTCCGAATACGGATGGATCGGTCAATAAATTCAGATCAGGTGTTGGTAATCCGTGTTCGAATTGTTGTTTGCCATCTTTGAAAATATCCTCTGAGAAATTTCCAAGTTGCACATACAATTTACCGTCGCCCGTTACGGGTTCTGAACCATTTGCTTTGGGAAGAAATGGATTTAACATCCAGAAGTCGATGTATTCCACATTGTTGGCTTCGAAATCATTGGTATTGAGACGGGTCATCAAACCAGCCCAGCGGGTTTCGGGTTGCAACAATTTGTTGTCGCGATCGATCCCTGCAGTGAATACGTTTCCAAAAAGTGGGTCGTTAGCTTGCAATCCACCGTTGATGTCGAAATTATAAGGACCCTTTTCCGATGGATAGTAAGTCATATCAAAAGTCAGCTCGGTACTGAAACCAATGGGCCGTTGTTTGTTGGGAAATATTTCAATTTCGTCGACCAGCCTCGTATAATGATTGTTGGCATTTAATGTACTCACGCGTGCAAAATCATCAATGCGGTACCAGGACAGTAATGCCCTGTTGGCATTGCTGATGACATTATCGTAAATACCGGAACCCTGAAATGGTAAATCGTTGATGCCCTGTGGTGCACTGGCCAATACCCATTGTGAAACATTAAATCCGAGTCCGATACCTGGATGATGCGCCTTCGAAATCGTCGATGTATACAACTCCACCTTCGCTTCCCTGTTGGTTGATGGTATTGGAGTGTCCTGGTAATAAAGCAGCTCCTTCTGCTTCAAGCTTCCATGAAGAAGCTTCCTTGGTTGAATAAAAAGGAAGTTTATCGAGAACGCGGGTCATCCAGGGAGCTTTTTTAGCCACGTTAAAATCCAGACCGACAATTCGATTATTAATTGGATCCTCGCCTATATTTACTTTTTTCGGTAAATGGTTTTTCAAATAAATGCATGTAGGTAGCTCCCACACTCCAGTCTTTTCGTTTGGAGTATTCGGCTCTCAAACCGATCATGGTTTTGGTCTGAAAGCTGAACAAGGCACTGTCTTCAAAATCGACATTGATGGGTACGCCCGACTGAAGCAAGGCCTCGTTGAGAATCGTCACCTTGCCGAGATTGCGATCGACGATGTAATCAGACCCCTCAACTAACGATCGTGAGCCTGCACTGACTACCACCCTTGCATTGGGGTCCAGGTTGAATGTATTCAGCGAAATTTCATTTGATTTTCCTGATTTGTATGAACCCCGGATGATAAATTGATTGGATTTCAATTCTCGCCTGGCAGAAGTAATCGATGTATCGTAGAGGGCTGTATATTTATATTTATCGAAAATGGTTCGGGCCAGCATGGTGTCTTTATTGGGCACTACATTGACCAGTAATTTATAAAGCGAAGATCCAAAGGGCTCCAATACAGGGAAAATCACTGCACCACTGGCTGGAATTACGGTTTGCCCTGAAATAAAATCAAACACCCCATCCGGTTGAGGATCGTTGGTTTTATTGAGGAAGTCCATGCGGAATAAATTCAACAATGGATAACCGTCAATTTCCTGAATGTATCGTTTGGGTTTACCGTCGCGGTCCTCGTAATAAATGTCGATGGTAAAATCATCCGGATTGAGATTGAAGCCTCCAGTAGGATAAACGTTTTTCATCATTTGCCTGTAGGAGGGTAGATCGGTACGCTGTGCAGATGATTTTAACATCTTCACAAAAATGACTTTATAACTCAGCGAATCGGATTTTACTTCTGAAGTAAACTCACCTACTTTGTAGGTGGCCCCGGATCTTGGATCGATGTCCCTGCCATTTTGCAAATAATGGTAAGCAACTGCCAACACTTGATTGGGACGGGGTCTGAGGCGCAGTGAAATGAAACCGAGGTCAGCGTGGTAGCTGTATTCACTTTGATTCAAGCGGCGTGCGCGGACTTTTTCAAAATCGCGTCCCTGTTTCAGATTCAATCCATTGGGATCCGACAAATAGCGAACGACTTTATTGAGATCGCGTGCTTCCGGATTTTCTAAAATTTTATCCAGGAGCGTATTGGAAGTATTGGAAGGTACTTCCACGCCGCTTTTGTCTTTGGACACGGCCCTGCCCGGAAGATAAGATTGTGCAGCCATTTCGCCCATGTCAAACTGCTCGGGATCAGACACGCCTAAATCTGCCAGCGCTACGATGTCTCTTAATTCGGTTTCCCGGCTGTTTTGTGCATCTTCTGTAATCCAGACTTCGATGTCCTTTACTTTAAACTGACTATTGATCTCCGGAAGTTTTTCGAGAGCGAATTCGTAAGTGTTCCGGTTGTAAGGACTTAAAAAGAAATGTCTGTTTTCGTCGTAACCATCCGGCCTGATTTCAAATTCCTGAATGACACCTCCCCCTTTGACCTGAATGTTTTCCTGTTTCGATTTTTGTTGGGAGATCAACCCGGTAAGCCGCAAATAACCAAATTGCCAGTCGGTTTTAAAGCCAAAAAGATTCTGGCTGCCCTGAATCAATTTGGTTCGCAAAGGCAGGCTGACATTTCCTGCTTCGATTTTTTTGATGATGTCGTCTTCCGAATATTTTTCTGAGTCATACGCGAGTTTGAGTTTGTTTTCAAAATCAAATGCCGCTTTGGTATCGTAGTTGGCGTTTAATTTGAGTTTGTCGCCGATGCTGCCCGTAAGATCCATGCGGATGTCGGTATCGAAATCGGGACCCCACTGGCGTTTTTGATAATCCTGTAATTGCGGATTGTCCGTAAAATTGTAATAACCACCTACAAAAAAGCCTATGGAACCCTGGGGCTTGATGTCAATGCCAAATCCACCAAACAATTTATCGGCAAGATTCTTTTTGAGGTCGATTTTTGTAATGGGGTCAATGAGTTCACCGTATGATTTTTTTCCAGTAGAAATGCCCGCCAGTTCTTTATAGTAATCTTTGTCTTGTTGTCTCGCTTTAAACTTCATGTATTCGTCGAAAGTCAGGGTCGTACCGGGCCTGTACTCGACGTCGCCCACTTTTTCTGTAACCTTAAAGCTGTTGGTTTGCGGATCGTATTCAATATCCTGGTCGATAGAATTGGGGTCTTTGAGGTCGAATGGATTTTTAATGCGGTTTTCGACAAAATTACCCGGACGATCTTTCAAAGGCACGGTGTCCCGGCTCATTTTTACGGGCAATTCATTCCAATCAGGAATATGACGTCCTCCCTCAGCTGCAACCGAAATAACAATACAAACAGAGGCCAGTATCGGCAAAAGCAAGCTACCCAAATGATTCATAGAGACATTAAAATAGTTCATAAGAAAAACCGTCTCGATATAACGATAAAAAACTGCTTAAGGTATTTCAAGACGGGGATTAGGCTAATTTTTTTAGTGCGGCTTTAATAAGATGTTCCAGGTTTGTTTCGGGGTCTTTCAATTCGGGAAGATCCTTAAATACCTGTTCGACTGCTGCCCTGGCAAAACCCAATGCGACCAATGCGGACAATGCCTCGGACTTGATGCGGTGGGCAGATCCCTGGCTTCCCGACAAAGCATCGGTGATTCCGTCTTTAGCTACCTTATCGTGCAGATCGATGAGTATTCTTTGGGCCGTTTTGGGACCAACTCCTTTGATCTTTCGGAACACCAGCTCGTCTTTTCCTGCAATAGCTGCCTTGATTGAATCCGGTTCGAGCGACGAAAGGATCAGCCTGGCTGTGTTCGGACCCACGCCATTCACGGAGATCAGCTGGACGAAAAGCTGCCTTTCCGATTCGGTATTAAAACCGTATAGGTAATGCCCGTCCTCTTTGATAATCAGATGAGTGAGCAGGCACACCTCCCCAGCAGAGGCCAGATGTGAATAGGTATACAGACTGATAAAGATCTGATAGGCGACACCATGAGTATCGATCACAGCATAAGTGGGATGCCTTTCTAAAATTTTACCCCGGATGGAATAGATCATGTAACTAAATCGAGCTGTAAAATTAATAATTTATAGTTAAGAACTACTAAATGTATGATTTATATATTATATTATTTAAAATACATTTGACATAGCAGATCTGATCCGCGCTTGAATAAAGTCCTTTCTTCTGCAGAATATTGGTTTTGAACCTTATTTTGTTTTCCTTTTTATACCTTTAATTTCCATTCTTCATCGAAAGATGATGAATTGGAATTCGAACAACATTATCAACTTTAAATTTTTCACATGGAAATTAATTGGTTAGTAATCATTGGTGCGGGGATCATTCCGCTGATTATTGGATTCATCTGGTACCATCCCAGCGTATTCGGCAAAGCCTGGATGCAAATGACCGGCCTTACAGAAGAAAAAGCCGGGCAAGTCAACATGGCTCTGGTATTTGGATTAACATTTTTATTGGGCGTGTTTTTATCGCTGTCGATGTTATCCATGACCATCCATCAGATCCACATGATGTCGACTTTATTGAATGTGCCCGGATTTGGTCAGGAGGGAACAGAAGTCACTCAGTATTTCAATGATTTTTTAAGCAAATACGGAAATGAATTCCGCACCTTTAAACACGGTGCAATTCACGGCATCATCGGAGGTTTGTTCATCGCTTTACCGATTCTGGCCATCAATGCGATGTTCGAGCAAAAGTCATGGAAATACATTGCCATCAATGTAGGTTTTTGGATTGTCACCATGGCTTTGATGGGGGGTGTGGTATGTGCATGGGGAGCATAAATGACTTAGGCTAAAGGTGAAAAGGCTGAAGGTAAAAAGGCTGAAGGTAAAAAGGCTTGCAATCAATGGCACAAGGCAAGGAAAATTATTTCTCAGTTATTCTTGATTTTCATACTTTGATTTTATAAACTCAACCATACCTAACATTTGTTAGAAATTTTAATTCAAGCTTCTTCCTTCTAACCTTCAGTCTTAGGCCTTTAGCCTTTCACGACACCATCGTCCCCACATTCTCACCGCGGATGATGCGTCCAAAATTTTCGGGTTGATTGACGTCGAATACAATGATCGGCATGTGATTTTCTTTGCACATGGTAAATGCGGTCATGTCCATAACCTTCAAGCCTTTGGATATGACTTCGTCGAAACTGAGTTTTTCGAAACGGGTGGCATCCGGGTGTTTGAGTGGATCTTTGGTGTATATGCCATCTACGCGGGTGCCTTTTAAGATCACATCCACATTGAGTTCGCTGGCTCGTAAAGCAGCGGCGGAGTCGGTTGTAAAATAGGGATTCCCGGTTCCCGCAGCAAAAATGATAACCCGTCCTTTTTCGAGATGTCTGATGGCTCGTCTGCGGATGTACGGCTCTGCAATTTGCCGCATTTCGATGGCTGTGATGAGACGGGTGTATACTCCAATCATTTCCAGTGCGCTTTGCAAAGCCATCCCGTTGATGCAAGTGGCCAGCATTCCCATGTAGTCGCCCTGAACGCGCTCGATACCGCTTCCTTCCCCATCCATACCTCTGAAAATATTTCCACCCCCGATGACTACAGCCAATTGGATCTTGTGATCGACTGCCATCTTGATTTGTTGTGCATAATAGTGCAACATCCGGGGTTCGATACCATATGCTTGTTCGCCCATAAGCGATTCGCCACTCAACTTCAATAGAATCCGTTTGTATGCAGTCATATTTGAAAGTTTGCTGTCATCCCGAAACATTCCGGTATAACAATTTTAACTCATATTTAGCAAGCAGCCAAAAAAAAGGCGAATGAAACATCATCCGCCCTTTTTATTTTTTTCCAGATTATCCTAATTTGACATGTCTGAATCCCGACACTGTCAAATCTTTATCTATATTTTTAAGGTAAGCTGAAATGGTCAAGCTTCCGTCTTTTACAAACTGCTGATGCAATAAGGTACTTTCTTTGTAGAATTTCTCGAGTTTTCCCATGGCAATTTTCTCGAGCATGGCTTCCGGTTTGCCTTCAGCGCGTGCCTGTTCTTTTCCGATCTCGATCTCTTTTTCGATGACCGTAGGATCCACATCTCCTTTATCCAGTGCGATGGGTTTCATGGCAGCAACTTGCATGGCCACATCTTTACCTGCGTCGGAATATGCATCAGAAGCTTTGTTCAAACCTACCAGCACACCGGCTTTGTTGCCCATATGAATATAACTTTCGACTTGTGCGGCTTCAAGTTTTTCGTAGTTGGTCAATTCTATTTTTTCTCCAATGGCAGCAACCATATCGGTTATTTTATCTCCAATTTTTACAGACCCATCAAAAGGCTGTGCCAGCAAACTCTCCAGGTTCTCCGGATAGCTATCCAGTGCGATATCGGCGATGCGCTTTGCAGTTTGGATGAAATCTTCATTTTTTGAAACGAAATCCGTTTCGCTGCTAAGTTTAATAACCACGCCTTTGTTTTTGGCATCGTTGACTTTAGCAATAACAGCACCTTCCCTGGCTTCGCGGTCTGCACGTTTGAGTGATAGTTTCTGACCTTTCTTCCTGAGGATCTCTATGGCTTTTTCAAAATCTCCTTCGGCTTCAGTCAGGGCAGCTTTGCAATCCATCATTCCTGCTCCTGTACTATCTCTTAAATTTTTAACATCTGATGCTGATAAAGTAAAACTCATAAGTATTTATTTAATGAACTAACGATTGTAAGTTTAGCTGGCTACATTTTCTTCTTTCACCTCGGCATTGCGCTCTTCCAATCCTTCCCGGATAGCCTGAACCATGTATTGAGTGATCAGGGCGATGGATTTGGATGAATCGTCATTGGCTGGTATCGGGAAATCGACAAGATTGGGGTTGCTGTTGGTATCCACCATTGCAAACGTACGTATGCCCAGGCTTTCGGCTTCATCTACAGCGAGATGCTCGTTGAGGATATCGACTATAAAAACTGCGGAAGGCAATCTGTTGAGAGTAGCTACACCACCCAGTACGCGTTCCATTTTATCTTTTTCACGGCTCAGTGTAAGGCGCTCTTTTTTGGTGATGTTGGTAACGTTGTTGTCGGTCAACATTCTTTCGATGTTATTCATCTTTTTAACGGACCGGCGGATGGTTGCAAAGTTGGTCATCATGCCTCCAAGCCAACGTTCAGTCACATAAGGCATGTTTACGCTTTTTGCAGCTTCTGCCACTATCTCACGTGCCTGCTTTTTGGTGGCGACGAACATGATCTTCTTTCCGGATTTGGCGATCTGCTTCATAGCGTTGGCTGCCTTATCCAGGCACTCCGCTGTGCGGTTGAGATCTATCAGGTGAACGCCTTTGTGTTCTTTGAAGATGAATTGGCGCATTTTGGGATTCCACTTTCTGCGCAAATGTCCAAAATGTACATTGGCTTCTAATAACTGCTGGTAGGTGGGTTTTTCCATGATATATAATTCGTGCTCTTTTGAAATAATATTAACGTTTACTGAATTGTGATCTCCGGCGTGCTTTGCGCAATCCAAACTTTTTGCGTTCTACTTCTCTTGCATCGCGGGTCAGGTAATTTCTTTCCTTGAGGGGCTTGCGGCTTTCTGCATCGAGTTTGCAAAAGGCTCTGGAAATAGCCAAGCGAATAGCCTCCGCCTGACCTTTCAATCCTCCTCCTGCAACGGTGGCACTGATGTCATACACCTGATCGCCGGCCACAACGAGGACCGGATCCATTACTTTTTGAGCAATGTCTTTTATTGGAAAGTACTCCTCGAGTTTTCTTTCGTTGATGGTAATTTCAGTAGCGCCGGCAGTACCTTTCTTCAGGTATACGCGGGCAACCGCTGCTTTCCTTCTACCAATGGCATTGATGTTTTCCATATCTTAGATTGTATAAGGTTCGGGTTTTTGTGCACTGTGCGGGTGCTCAGCGCCTTCGTAAATAAATAATTTCCTGTACATGGCATCGCCCAGTTTGCTCTTGGGAAGCATTTTGCGGATAGCGACCTCCAGAATTCTGTTGGGATGTTTCGCCAACACTTCTCTGGGTGTTGCCGATTTTTGTCCTCCCGGATATCCACTGTAGGTCAAATAGACTTTATCGTCCATTTTTTTACCGGTGAATCGCACTTTTGCCGCGTTGACGATAATGACATTGTCGCCACAATCCATGTGTGGTGCAAAATCTGTTTTGTGCTTGCCCATTAATAAATGAGCAACCTGTGAAGACAGACGGCCGACCACCTGACCTTCAGCATCGACTACGTGCCATTTTCTGCTGGTTTCAGCAGATTTGGAGTAGGAAGTTTTAAAACTTAAAGTATTCACTTTTACTAAAATTTAATAGTGAGGGCTTTTTTGAAGCGGGCACAAAGGTAAACCCAAGTCCAATATGCTGTATGCCAAAGCTTAAAAAAAATTGTAAATTTTTAGCTAACTGATTGAAAAACAAGTAAATTTTGGACAAGATTGCAAAATTGTCGCAAAATCAGGTACTCCGGGAGGCCTTCATTTAGGCATCCATCTGAAGCTAATGCCAATTCGTTTTATCTTCGCGTTCTTAAACAGCACCATGGAGAAAATTAAAGTTGGGATCAGTTGCGGCGACATCAACGGAATCAGTCTTGAGGTAATTCTGAAAGCCCTCAAACACGAAATGATCTATAAAAACATCATCCCGATCCTATATTGCAATGTAAAAATAGCATCCTACCATAAAAACATTGCCCAGCTCGAAAATCTAAGCTTCAATATAATCTCTCCCGGTGAAAGACCAAGGCCGGGTCGGCTGAACCTGGTCAATTGCTGGAATGAGAATGTGACCATTTCCTTGGGAAAACCAAGTCCGGATGGCGGTAAATACGCTAAAATGGCCTTGGACAGAGCCCTTGAGGATTTGAATAAAAACGAGCTGGATGCCCTGGTTACCGGCCCCATACACAAACATTCGATGCGAATGGCGGGCTTTGAGCACATGGGTCACACGGGTTACCTGCTCGAAAAATCAGGAGCCAAAGACTGTTTGATGTTTATGGTTTCCGAAAGCCTGAAAGTAGGCATTGTTACCGAACACCTTCCCGTTTCGCAAATTGCCCAGGCCATTAAAAAGATTCCATACTCCGCAAACTGAAGATCATGGAACAATCGCTGATCACCGACTTCGGCATAGAAAAACCTCATCTGGCGGTACTGGGACTCAATCCGCATGCCGGAGAAGAAGGATTGCTCGGACCCGAAGACGAAGAGATCATCAGGCCCGCTATTATTGAAGCCAAGAAAGCCGGAATGTTTGTTTCGGGACCCTATCCTGCCGATAGTTTTTTTGGCACCGGACAATTCAATAAATTCGATGGCATCCTGGCGATGTATCACGATCAGGGTTTGATTCCATTTAAGACCATTACCCATCAGGAAGGTGTAAATTATACGGCCGGACTGCCTTTTGTAAGAACTTCTCCGGATCATGGTACGGCTTTCGACCTGGCTGGAAAAAATGAAGCCGATCCCGGCTCGATGTTCAATGCCATACTGATGGCCAAAGAGATCGTTTTTCAACGCAAAGGCTATAAAGAAATGCGGGAGAATGTTTTGAAGAAAAGGCCAAAGCTATCAGAAGAAATGAGCGAGTAGGTTAGTTCACTCCATTATCATTCGTCTCGGTTGAGATTGGTTTATTCAATCCGACAACTTTGGCAGTGCAAAGTTAGATGAAATCGGATGAATATTGTAACTCCTTATATATATTATTTTTAAATATATTATCTGGCTTAACATCCCAGAAATAAATTTTTATAAAAAGCAATTGAGTTGGTGTTTGTTTCGTGTTTTTTAGAAAAACGAATATTTTTTATTAACTAAAAATTTACTTCCAGAATTGACGAAAACACCTGTATAGTAAATAGTACTTGCCGGAAACTGGATTCTGAAGAGAATAAAACAATTAGCTTTTGCTTGAAAGTTATATAGACTGATTTACTTCTTTAATTTTCAATCACGCGTCTTCCTTTTAGCTTTGTCCAATAAAATTTTAACCACAAAACATTCTGAAAAATCGGGGAAGATCTGGCATTCAGATGGATTCAGAAAATAACTTAGTTCAAGTGTACTTGCAGAGGAAGATACCTGGAGTTATGTTAGCGCGACAGCATCCATTTTTTCAAAACTGAAATTCAATCCCTCTCTGATTTTTTCCATTCGATCATTCCAAAGCCGGCTGCAAAAATAGTCTCAACTTAGGAACTCCAACTTATTCGGAATGTTAAAAGGATTTTAGAAATTGAAGATCAGGCTTTGATCAACTGTACTTTTATCTTCTTTTTGATTTTTTCGCTGGCTGCCTGCTTTTTTTGTATTGACTTTTCACTTCCGGCTTTTTCGATTCAAGAGGAAGGATACGCTTCGCTAAATATTCCATTGGAACAGGCACAACCGTTATTTCGGATGCAAAAATGGCATCTGCCTGTTTTTCAACCGCAATTTCCGGGGCAGCTTTCTTTTGATCTAATAAATCGAGATCGTATTTTTCAATGAGGCGTATCAATTTTTCCGGATAACTGGGATCAGTAGCATAACCGCATTTTTTCAATCCGTAAGCCCAGGCTTTGTAATCGTTTGCCGGAAGGGTAAACAATTCACTGTAGCGCGGTCTGAATCTGATAAAGTCAGAATGATCGAGGTAAGAATCCATGGCGGAGGAATACGATCTGAAACAAGAGAAGATTAAATTTCCAGTACTGTCTTTGTCGTCATCTTTATACTGATAGGTATTGCCCGCCCAATTCGCTTTGCACTTAATGCCAAAGTGGTTATTTGCATTGGTAGCCAGTTCGCTGCGGCCCGATTGGGATTCATGCAGAGCCTGAGCCATTTTGATGCTGGCCGGAATTCCGGTTCGCTCCATTTCACTGATGGCAACCCACTTGAATTGCTCGATGTATTTTTCCTGCACGGTTACAGGTCTTGTAGCCGTTAAAAAAACAAATGAAAAGATCGCCAATAACAGCTTATGGAATGGGAGTAATGTTACTAAGGGCTTCATATTTTGTATCCTTTGCCTTTTCAGATACAAAAATAATACCAATTTTGAATTTAACAAATGGGGGTAAATATGTAAAATATTGTTTTACATTTATTTACATAGTATTTTTTATCGTAATATATTTAAATTTAAGGCTGAAGACGTAAGGCGGAAGGCGGAAGAAGCTTAAAGCGCAAAGCTCGAAGCGAAAAGTTTTTATTTCTTAGTACCAAAGTCAAGTTTCTGGACATCACACCTCAATAATCCAGCATCTATTATCCCTATTCATGCAATGGAAGCCATTTTCTTAGCTTAAAGGCGTAAGGCTGAATGTGTAAGGCGTAATCATTTTGCATCATCCATGCTGATTCTTAGAGTTAAGTGAAAAAAGCAAATACTTATAGCTTCTGTTCTGCTTGTGTAATTATTGTCCGCGCATAAAATTCTATGGCTTCATTTCCATTCTAATCAGTCTTTTGGTTTTTGTACTACTCAAATTCTCAACTGAATGGGGTGCTTCAGCCTCTTTGTACATAGTTAAAGGAAAAACGAGTGGTTCCGGTAATTTACGGGTATCCAAAATCACATTCCCTTCACCATCTTTATCTATAAAATCTCCGGCTTCCATAATATACAGTACACTTGGCCACTGATGATGGTGGACGGGTTCAATTTCTTTAGGCGCAAGTGTGACCTCCAATACTCTGACTTTATCATTCTCCAGTAATATTTTATGGTTCTTAGGCGCAGAAACGACCGCATCCTGATCTTTAGGCCAATCTGCAGGATTCCCGGTTTTGTACAATAGTTTTTGCTTTTCGGAAATTTGTCCGAAAACTGCCATAGTCGAAAATGCCGTGTAGCAAATAAAAAAGATTAGAAACTTACAAGTTGATTTCATGTTTGGTTAATTTTAGTTTTATTCGATTTCTATGATTTATTCATAGGCTTACAATTGAAAAACATAATCGCCGTCCTTAAGAATTGGAAGTTATTTTCATTATCAGATTAATTAAAATTGTTTCTCTTGCCCTTTTTTAGATTTATTAAGGAAATAAATGAAATCAAAGCCCAAACGCCTTCAAGAATTATAAAAGGAACATAATTCATAAGAACGGAAGCCAAACACGCCAAAAGTGCCCCGATTAAATTCAATAAAATAAAAACCAAACTATCCTTTTCCAATTTATCGAAAGCATTGAGTGCATAAGCGAGTAAAATCTGAAATACCCCGATGAATCCTATCCAATCTATAATGTTCATTTGTTGTTAGCGAATATGTGTATATGCATTTTCAAATTTCCGATCTCACTACTTGCTTCTTTCAAATCTGTTTGTATATTGCTTTCAGGAGTTTTATGGGCCGTTTATTGTAAATTATTTTTTCAGGTTTGGCACCAGGTGCAAATTTATAATTGAACTAATTTCAAGTAACTGCCTTTTGAGTTCCAGTTTATACTTGCCTCTCATGAATTGTTTCTTTAACCAATTTCTCACAGCTCTTAACAACAACATATATTTAAGCCTTACCTCAGTAACACGTTTTCAAATTCGTCAGTAACCTCCCATATATGCCTACCTTGTTCAATTACTCCAAGCCTTACTTTATTAAATTTTGCTGTAGTATCTATCGCAATTCTTTGGAAATAGCTTAAAATGTTTGTCAACAAGATAAAGTCTTTGCTTTTTAAGCAGGTTGTAAAATTTCCTATTTATTTTTCCATCGTTCCAAATGTCCCAACATAAATGGTCTCGAAAAAAGCCAGGCAAAAAATTTGTTGTGCCCACCTTCAATCATTCCTTTTCGCGAAATTTCTGAAAATTCCTTTAAGGTAACCTGGCCACCATTAAATTCTCCGTTTCCGTAACAATAGCTGCAATATTTTGAACTCTTCGTTCCGTCCTTTTCTGTGCCGCCTCCTTGTGGGTCTTTGTGCAAAGGTATTCCGCAACTCTGACAATTTTTGTAAGTCTGTTTTTCCATATATATTTAAACATTTAATGTGCATGTGTTTTACTCGTGTTGGCCATCATTTGTCATTGCGCTCAAAAGAGCGGTTTATACGATACCGAGAATCAAAATTAAAAAAATAAAAGCAATTGGATGCATAGCGTGTACACAATTTTATGCGCCTCTATTTTACGACATTGAATAGCACTCTTCCTTTTATACATCATAATTTTCTCATACGAACATTATAAACTTTATGATTTGGCCGGGTTGCAATTGTATCCCACAGATGTTCCGATTTATAAAAAATATTATTTTCTTGAAAATTGCCTTATTTTTGACATAGGTAATTCTCATTTATCATTGTAAAATTGAGTCTCACCCCATGAAAAAAATATTAGCCCTGATCATCGCGTCGGTAACGATCTCTTCATGTCTTGCTGGTTCTCATTATTATGTATCGCCATTTGCTTCGGGTCAGGGAGACGGCAGTGTATTATTTCCCTGGACGCTACAGCAAGCATTCAACGCTCCACCCGAATTAAATAACCCCAGTGATACCATCTGGGTATGGCTACGGGAAGGCGTGTATACAAATTCATTCAATGCACAGACATCCTTCAGTTGTTTTACCCATGGAAAGGAAAATACACCTATTATATTCAGAAATTATAACCATGAACGTGTCGTGATTGATGGCCAACTTCCATATACCATTACCATGTCATTGGGTAATTGCAGTTATACCTGGCTCTGGGGACTTGAAATCACCAATTCAAGCATTGCGGACAGAGACCATCCAAACTCAGACAGAACTGGCAATGTATATTGCACTGCAGAAAATATGAAATTCATAAATCTTCTTGTACACGATCTTGGCAGCGGACTGGATGTTTGGAAATCTGCGAAGAACACTGAAATTTATGGATGCATTATTTACAATATTGGAAATAACAACTACAACAATGGAAACTGGGAGGGTCATGGACATGGGATGTATTTGCAAAATGACACTGTTGGTATGAAGAAAATTCACAACAACATCATTTTCAATACGTATGGTTATGGAATGAAAATCTGGCAAACAACAGCGACTGCTGCTCTTGGTAATTTTGATATTCGGCATAATGTTATTTTTAATGGCGGAGCGGCTTCCGAGAATCTTGGCGGTGTGGGAAACAATTCCAGAACTCATAATTTCTTTGTCGTTTCCAACTCCCCCGGCAATCCAATTCTCAATACAACTATTAAACATAACTATACATTTTCCGGTACCAACACTCCCCGCCCTCCGGTCAATGCATTTGGTCTTAATTACGGGGTCAGGAATTTTGTTTTGGACAGCAATTACTTTACTGGCCAACTCAGACTTGGATATAATAATACCCCAGTGTTTGATGCTGCTGTAACAGGAAATAAAATTTGTGCAGGAATTCCGCCATCTTACGGATATTATCTTTGGGGTTTTACAAACTCAGATTTCCCCAACAACTCCTATTATGCGGGACCTGATTATTCTGGGATTGAATACTTCATTCTTCCCAATAAATATGATCCAAATTTAGCACATCTTGTAATTTACAATTGGGACAGCAGCTCCATAGTTAATATACGGATCAAATCAAGCGAATTCCGGGCAGGTGAAGTCGTCGAAGTTATTAATGCCATGAATTACTACGATGATAAAACCATAGACACCATTTCCGGCAATGGCGAACTCAATATTTCTATGTTAGATCGAAAAGCAGCATCCATAATTGGCTCTTCCCAAAATCCCAATGTGCAATTTCCTGTTTTTGGCACCTTTGTAATTCGCAAAACAGGGAAATCCATAATTACCAATACCAGAAATGTATCTGAGTTTGATGATAAAATAGTCATTCTTCCAAACCCCTGTTCTGAAACTGCCACTATAAAATTTGAAAATTTGCCAATCCATCTATCGGTCCAAATCTTGAACCCTTTGGGAAAAGTACTTTTCAATCTCAAAATCTTACCGGATCTGAATATACATTGGAATTGGATCCATATCCTTCGGGTCTGTATTATGTCCTGTTGATGGATGGTCAGGAATTCATCGCCGTTCGAAAACTAATCATCAAAAAATGAGCAGGGCTTTTTCGTGTGGAAACTTCCATCGGAATAAATCGCAACTAATTCACATAATTAAACTACTGAATCACCAATATCCTGAAACTGCTTTTATTGGTTTGGCTTTCTTGTCCATGGATTTTGGTTATTGTGTCTTTCTGTAATGTAAAATTGCCAAAACCGATACAACCAAAAAAGGAATTGTCGAGATTATAATTTTATAGTTTGAACTCAGTAGCCCGGTGATAAACATAAATACCAACAATATACCTATACAAGCTATGCTTATGTATGTTAGAATTTTATACGGCTTCTTTTGAAATAAAGTGAATAATAATATTATTTGCCCTACCAGAGGCAAAACCGTAAATGGATGAAGCGCAGAAAGAGGGTCTGTAAATAATTTTGAAAGTATTTCAGCTTCCGCCTGAAAAAGAAATAAACGGTTGTTCCCGCTCCATTCCAAATATCCAAAAAGCGAAGTAATAACTAAAAGGAGATTATAAATTTTACTTTTCATTTTATCTTTTTTTAAGAATGTCTATGCAGTTACCAGCCCACCAAATTGTCTGTCACGCTCTTCATTTCAATCAATTTTGCTTCCAAAATATTGGTTTTTAATATTAAGGGGACTTCTAAATATTCATAAAAATACCTATCTTTTGGGAAAAATTCTATATGGCCAAAATCATTACACCAAAGCAACAACTTGAGCTATTTGAGTGGGATGCTCTTGTTGAAAAACTTCGTTCTTTTGATAAAGATCCATTAGCTAAGCTTAACGATTACATCAGATTTGAATATTTTCGAAAGGAGCTGGAAAAAATTGTTAAAAGAACGGGAGAAGGTCCCGGCAGGCCATCTTATGATGTAGTGATGATGTTCAAGTTATTAATTGTTCAAAGAATATATGATTTAAGTGATGAATCAATGGAATTCCAAATAGCAGACCGGACAAGTTTTAAATTATTTTTAGGAATACGAGGAACGGATCAGATTCCTGACGCAAGAACAATCTGGTCGTTCAAGAATGAATTGAGTTTAAAGAAGGCGGATAAAAGGTTATTCAAAAAACTGGATCAACTATTACACCAGAATAGGGTAATAATAAATAAGGGTAGTATTGTAGATGCTCATATTGTAGAAAGCGAAATTAACCGCAATAGTAAAGAGGATAATGACTTAATAAAGAATGGGCAAATACCACAAGAATGGGAGGACAACCCAAATATTGGAAGACAAAAAGATTCCGATGCCCGCTGGGTAAAGCACCATAATCGCAAAGCCTACGGCTATAAAGATCATGTGAAGATCGATAAAAACACCAAACTGATTACCAACTATGAAATAACCCCTGCGAATGTTTATGATGGTGAAATGACGGATGTATTGATAGAAAAACGGGATAAAGGAAAACGCTTATATGGAGATTCGGCAAGCTGGGATTTCCGAGAACGAATCCGGAAGAAAGGGATGATACCTTGTATAAATCAGAAAGGAAGAAGAAACCGTCCATTAAACGACAGGGAGCAAGACAGAAATACGAACTTATCAAGAACACGTGCACGAGTTGAACATGTATTTGGTTGTATCACCACGATGTTTGGAAAAATGAAATTACGATGCATAGGTAAAGTAAGATCTTCTTTTCAAATTGGACTGACAAACATAACATATAATTTATTCCGGATTATCCAACTAAAAAGAAAAGTAGCATGGGCATAGTGTGCCCGGAACTGAAAAATCACAAATAAATTCACGAAATTGTTGAAAACCGGATCGAAATTGTTGAAAAACCTTGCTTGCAAAAGCTCCATTGTAGCCTTTGAAGTTTAAATGAATATCATTTGAACAAATGAAACGAACTTTTTTAATAAATAGAAGTCCCCTTAATTAATATTTGTTACGTAGTATAGGCCTGATTGGGAAGTGGATATTTTGTTATTAAACAGAAGAATGAAACCCTAACAAATTAATAGTTGATTATCCATATTAAAAATATGTTGAAGTTTAAAAATGCTACCAACCTACATAAATAAATTCCAGAATTAAACATCTTTGTTTGATTGACTGTACTTCCATAAATGATAGGCAAAAAAGGATAAGTGAAAGCCCTGCAATCCTTGGTAACAATTTACCAATTTGGATAACAGGAAAATCAGTGGTTGAATAGCTGCCAATAGCATTAGGATTGCTGGCCAGCGATTCAATACCTTTGTTCTCAACAGATCAATGCCGAATAGAAGATATCCAAAAACAAAGCCGGCTCCCCCGAAAATGGCAATTGCTCCAGTGGGACCATTTCTTTCAACAAAATACCAATCTATTGCCGGTGCGACTCCTGATAAACGAGCGATATCTAAAAATGCCCAGGGAACAAACAATACTGCGGCCATAATAATTAAGGAGTATCCAAGCAGTCCAAGCATACTAAGTTTTTGATAATGTACGGCTGCAATCGCAGTAAAAGCAAAAACAGATAGTACATATCCAGTTAAAACTAACTCCGCTCCAATGAGAGAATCGCGATGAATATCAAGTGTCCACCCGATGATCCATAAAGCACCACTGATTAAGCAAACCAATGAACCTAATCTTACTATCAATCTATTTTTAATAGCTTGTTTCATACCATAAATATGTATCTCGAATAGATAGTGGTTTGCCACCAAATTATGAGAGTTCAAATTTAATATTAAATCGGGTAAATTTATTAAAGGAATCTGTTGTTTTGAATGGTTGTGCATCTTCTTATTTGGATTTTCATTAAGTTGTTTGAAGAATTGATACACTCTTTTAGAACGAAGCATTGTGGTCTTTAAGCGACTTCACTTTAGGTTTGACAAATAATCTTGTGATGGCTGCAAAAAATGCGAATATAATTCCAGGTGCACCAGCAAACTTGTATTGTCCGTGAATTTGTTTTAGTATGTAGTCAAAATCAACTATCATCTGTAAACTCGGTTTATTGGGATTAGGTTGACTGTTTAATGAGTTAAACCCCTGTACCAACACATAGTCAATGTCGAGTGCTGGTTTGTATGTTGCCCTGAACTTTGTCTCTCTATCAAATGGATTTGAAAAGGTGTGTGCTGTGTTTGCTGTAACATTAAAACTTTCTCCCTCTTCAAGAACAACCTTCTTGCCTTTAGCCAAAAGTTCAAGTTTTCCCTCTATAACTTCAAAAATTTCGTCTTGCAATGGATGCATATGTGGCGGCGGTCCCTCTTGTCCTGCTGGAATGGTGCAAATAATTTCAGTGAAAGCACCTTTGGTGTCCTTACCTGTCTTTACAAAGGTAATTGTTTCACCAGTTGATTTTAGTGTTATTGATTTCACTTTAATATAGTTTAATTCTTTGTTTGCAATGTTTAGTTTCTAAGCTGGAATTTTGAACTCTATTCCAGTTATAAATTTATTTTTAGCACTTTCGGCAAGCTTGATGCATAAGGGTTTAGGCTAAACGCATTAGACCCGCATAGGGGATATTGCCGTTTTAGCCTTTGTTACAACCAGCCTTCGCTTTATATTTTAACAAATTTCTTCGTTTTATTTACAAATCTATTTTGGACATGAATAAAGTACGAACCACAAGGATAGTTTGAGATATTCAGTCTTCTGAACAGATTTTCAAGTTGTAATTTAAGACTGAAATAATAGTCAGAATAATTAATAGGATCACTTTCATCAATATCAACAACTAAATCAATGTCGCTGTCTATGTTAAATTTGTCAGTTGTAACTGAACCAAATGCAAAGAGAGTCTTCACTTTGTTGGAAACGCAAAGTTTTTTTATATGATCTATATGTGTATTGATTTCATTCATTATTAATGCTAAGTTACTTATTTATTACGATATTTTACTGGCATTGGCGTTAACGGACGGGTGCACACGCTGTGCCGGTTTTGTAACCTTTAATTTTTACCGGAGACGTCAGCAGACATACCGCTGTGCACCATGTTACCAGCAGGCTTGAATATTATCATTTTCTTTAATTTTTTGCGAAATTATACTTGATATTGAAATTAAAACTCCACAAAGTAATAATGGGTGGATCGTCAGAACCTTCTAATCCAAATTTTGTAAAGAAAACGAATTGAGGTTCAGTAGCTAAGGATAATGATAGTTTATCAGCAATAATCTTTCTTTCGTATTCAAAGGTTGAGCCCAATCCGAATTTGTTATTTTTCCAATACATATCAGTGTATGATCTAGTTTGAGTATTATTTACTTCATTTTCAACAATCGATTCTTTTATTTTAAAGAAGTTAATTATTAGTTTAGGTCCAATGTAGATTTCTGATTTAGTTCCACGATAGAGATTAAATTTATAACAAGATGAAATTGAAATAATTTGATTTGATGGCTTCACTTTTCTGTAATAATCCTTTCCATCTCCACTTGAAAAGAATATATAGCTAAATGAAGTAGTGATAAAACTATTAGTAAATAGAAAATCAAGTTTATCATTCGAATTGATATTAATCTCATAACCTACACCATATCCAAATCCGTTTTGAACTTTATTATAACTACTTATTGAATATATTGGTAATAATTTAATTTGCTGGGCTGTTGTTTGGTTTAATAAACCGAGTAATGAAGCCAAAATGAATAATTTATTCATACTAATTGTTATTTTAATTTTAGTTATTGCCTGCTGGTAACGGTTGGGCATACACGCATTGCTTCTTGCATATTTATTTTTTTTACCTAACTTTATCTAGGCATTGCGTGTATACCATGTTGAACTAAACCTGCGGTAGTTTTTGGTAAAATATTTGCTTATGATTAATCATTTCTCACAATTAAACTAATTAAACATGGCAACTAAAAAAAACTTCCGCAAGATTTAGGTCAACATACCTTATTGGTACAGGCCTGCAACAAAGTTAAGGGTTTTAAAGAACAGATAATAAGGTTCCAGAAAAAATTGTCAATCCTTGGGAGAAGTCCGAATACTTTTAAAAACTATTCCCGACATATAGCTCAAATGGCACTTCACTTCGGGTGCCTTCCTACAGAATTAGAGGAAGATCAAATCACAGATTATCTTCACTTGCTTCAGCAAAAGCACGATACACCTTCCGATTCCTATTTTAAACATACTGTATATGGACTTCGATTTCTTTGTAAATGTGAAGGAATAAAAGTAAAAGAACTTGGCCTTCCTCCTATCAAAAAATCCAAATCCTTGCCAACTGTTTTGAGCGAAACAGAAATTAAGAAATTGCTGATTTCACCCGTATTATTAAAGCACAGAATTTTAATTGGACTTTTGTATGGTTGTGGTTTGCGTTGTATGGAACTCAGATCGATCCGACTGGCTGATCTTGATTTTGATCGCAAGATGCTTCATTTCAGAGTTAGCAAAGGCAATAAGGAAAGATATGTACCGCTCAGCGATCTACTCATCAGAGGGATTCGAAAGTATATTGCCGCAGAACAGCCGCAGGATTACTTATTTCATGGTCAACCCAATGGTCGTGCCGGAGGTGATTTTGACAGCCGCTATTCCCAACGAGGAATTCAGTGGGCAGTAAAACAAGCTGCACGTATAGCCGGAATTCAAAAAAACGTAAACGTACATACCCTCAGACATACGTATGCCACGCATTTGTTGGAATATGGACTTGATATCATGACCATCAAAGATTTGCTCGGTCATGAAAGCATTGAGACCACAATGATATATCTGCATGTAGCTCAAAGCGGAAAAGTCAAAGCATTCAGTCCTTTAGACAGATTGTATGCGGACCGCATTTGAACTTTCACAGGTCATTGACAGGGTATTGTACAAAATCCACTCCCTTGGTTTGAATGGCTGGAAAATCAAAACTCTGGATGCCATCCGTAGATGTAGGACGGCGGTATTGGGAGGTCATATAGATGTCTGTTCCGACTGTGGATATACCAAACTAAGCTACAATTCTTGCAGAAACAGACATTGTCCCAAATGCCTCGGAGATAAATCAAACAAGTGGATACACAATCAAACCAGGAATTTACTTCCGGTACCTTATTATCATGTGGTTTTTACATTGCCTCAGGAATTAAATTCGCTTTGCCTTGGGGCACCCTGTGAGATCTATAATATTTTGTTTGATTCCGCATGGAAGACCATTCAGGTATTTTCATCGGATCCCAAATACCTCGGTGCAAAGTCAGGCATGATTGCCGTATTACATACATGGGGACAAAATCTCAGTCTGCATCCCCATTTACACTGTATCATACCTGCCGGTGGAGTAGATCATAATGAAAATTGGAAATTCACCCGATCAAAAGGCAGGTATTTATTTCCAGTAAAAGCCCTGAGTCAGGTCTTCAGAGCAAAGTTTATGGCACTCCTTATTCAGTCTGGTTTAAGTAATTGTCCCACCATACAAAAATCGCTTTGGAGCAAACCCTGGATAGTTTATGCAAAGCGACCTTTTGCTTCAGTGCATGCCGTTATTGAATATCTGGCAAGATACACACACAAAATAGCCATCTCAAATCATCGGATCTGCCACATCGATGATTCCAATGTCACATTTAGATATAAAGACTATCGACAAAAGGGTATCGTTAAAAAATTGACGCTTACCCACGAAGAATTTATCCGGCGGTTCTCCATGCATATCATGGATAAAAGATTTGTCAGAATCCGCCATTATGGAATTCTGAGCAGCTCCTGGAAAAGAGGAAAACTTCAGTCCTTACAATCTAAATTACATGTCCGATTATCATCTCTCAGTTCAAACTCGAAATATAGAATCTGTCCTTGTTGCAAATCCGGAACTATGATAACACTGCTTACTTTTGATTCAAGAGGGCCACCTCAAGCAATTCTCTTACAGTATCCATCACTCTGCTCGGCTTAATTGAAACTGTAATTAGGCATATCACTCTATTTATGAACTAGAATAAAATCATCTTATAATTCAAAAATAGATCATCATGATCATCTTCTAAACTCAAATCTTGCAAAAAAAAAACTCTTTGGGCTATCCTCTTCCCGGCTCGACATCTCCATAGATTTACTTACTTGCTTAGCTTCCTGGGCGAAACTACCGCAGATTTCGTTCAACAGCGTTTTCATTGTTCGTAATGCATACGCAACGAAAACTTAGTTGTTAGGTGCTGGCGATTCTGTCCACCGTGCTTGTAAACCATGATCGTTATTGAGTTGTCGTGTCATTGAGTGTCGGATGTGAGTTGCGTATCTTTTATTTTCTTTAAAGCGTAGGGATTTTTTTAATTCAATTTTTCTTGGTGCAGGAAACTTGTAAGCTCTTTGACAAAGCTTTGGTTGTGGCGTTGGCTTGTAGGGATTTGGCAATGTGCTTGCAAGTGTGTGGAGGATTTATTCATTTTTTTGTTGTCTTAATTGATCCTTTTAATTTTTCAATCATTCCACTTTTATCTTTTTGTAAAGCCTTAGCAAAAAGTTTGGCGTGCGGATGTACATCATGATATTTTTCACTCCACAGTATTACTTCAGCTAACACAGGAATTAAATCTATACCTTTTTCGGTTAATGTATAAAGCACCTTTACCTTACTTTCAGGATGCTTCTGTTTTTTGATAATTCCCCCTGATTCCAATTGGAGAAGTCGGTCCGCTAAAATATTAGTTGCAATCTTTTCCCCGCCATTCAAAAATTCTCCGTAAGTACTCATACCATTAAAAACCATGTCCCTGATGATTAATAAAGACCATTTGTCTCCCAAAATATCCAAAGCTGTACTTATCGGACAATCAGAACGATATGCGATTTTTTTCTTTTTCACCAAGCAAATTTACAAAATTACTTGCATATTACAAGTAAAAGGTTTTATATTTGTACTTGCAAATAACAAGTATTAACACTAAAAACAATACAAATGAGCAAACTTCAAGTACAAAACGAGGCGATAATAAATGCTCCCATTGGTAGCATTTGGTCGGCCATCACAGATATTTCTGTTTTACATAAAGTCAATCCAGGTATAATAAAAGCCACTGGTAGAATGGATTTGCAAGGAGAAACACGCACTTGTGAAATTGACAATAAGGGCAAAAAAGGAACAATGACCGAACGCCTTTTAGAAATGATTCCTGAAAAGAAAACGGTGTGGACAATAGAAAATGATGATATGGGATTCGGTAAAATGTTAAAAGATACAAGGTTTGTATTCAATCTTGAAAAATTAGGAGACAATAAAACCAAGGTCACTAATGAAACTTATTTTACCCCTGCAAACTTTATGGCACGCATACTAAGTGGTCTTGTTATCAAAAAGAATATCCGTAAAGCACAACAACAAATATTAAACAATCTAAAAACGCTTACTGAAAAATGAAAAAAATATTCAAATGGACAGGAATTATCCTCCTTCTTATAATCGTTGTTTTTCAAATTTTATCTTATCAAACCATAACACTTCACCATGAAGTTTTAATTAATGCTCCTAAAGAAAAAGTTTGGTTGGTATTGAATAACATTGAAGAGGTAGAAAATTATAATCCACAAGTTTCTGATGCAACGTGTCTGTCGGATAATCACGAAGGAGTTAATGCAAGCCGTCAATGTACAATGGATGACGGTACAACCGTCAAAAGAAAAGTACTTGCCATTGATCCCGGAAATTCAATGACTATGGAATTATATGAAAGCTCATGGCCGGTTAAGAATATGAAATGGACTACTTCCATTGAAACAAAGGATGGGGCTACACTTGTTAAACAGGATTTGGAATACAATGTTAGATATGGAGCATTTGGAGCACTACTAAATACCTTCGTAATGAAAAATAAAATGAATGCTTCTATTAATGAAGTGTTTTCTGAATTAAAAAAATATGTTGAATCAAAATAGTTAATCATGCCTTACAATGAAAAATTAGCTGATAAAATCAGAGAATCTCTGGCGGGAACAAAAAACCTGGTAGAGAAAAAAATGTTTGGCGGAATCGCTTTTATGGTCAATGATAAAATGTGTATCGGAGTTGATAAAGATGATATCATGTTACGTTGCGAATTGGAAGAAACGGACGAGCTTTTAAAAAAGAAAGGTGCACGGGTTTTTGATCTTTCGGGTGGTCGCCCAATGAAAGGCTGGCTGCTTGTTAGTGCCGAGGGAACAAGCTCAAAAAAGGATTTTGAATGGTGGCTAAATAAAGTTATTGAGGGGAATAAAAAAGCGAAAGCTCCTTCACCTAAAAAAAAGGAAAAATAATTCACCAAATAATAACAATTTATAAATAAAACAACATGAAAAATGCAATCAATTGGTTCGAAATACCGGTAAAAAAATTCGACAGAGCAAAAAAATTCTATGAAACAATTTTAGATGCATCCATTAACGAAATGCCACACCCCGAATTAAAGTATGGGATGCTTCCATTCGACATCGAAAATGGTGGTATTGGAGGTGGCTTAGTAGAAGGTAAGGGGTTTGAACCTGCAACCAATGGCTCGTTAATTTATTTAAATGGAGGTGATGATTTAAGTGTTCCTTTAGCTAAAGTGGAAAAGGCTGGCGGAAAAATAATTCTTCCGAAAACGTCACTTGGCCCCAATGGTTTTATGGCTCATATTACGGACACGGAAGGGAATAAAATTGCTCTACACTCGATGCAGTAGCCAATGAGGTTTTTATAAAAGGGCAGTTCTGATTCTGCTCTTTTATTTTACCTTGATATTTACTAATCCTTAAGATGCAGCTTTCTTAACTTTTTCCTCCACTCTAAATCTGCTTTTACTTTATCTTTCTTAAATGGCCCAAGTAGTTCGTTCCTATCTTCAGCCAAACCTTCTCCGTATTTGTCCGACCATAAACCAATCTCAATAATTATAGGCATCATAGCAATTCCTTTCTCCGTGAGCGAATAAACTATTTTTTGCTTATGATGATCATCTTCGAGTTTGTTAATGAAGCCCTCTTTTTCAAGTTGAACCAATCTATCCGCAAGAATATTTGTAGATATCCCTTCATCCGATTGCAGGAATTCTCTGTAATAACGCTTTTCAAAAAACATTAAATCTCTGATAATAAGCAAAGTCCATTTGTCGCCAAACAATTCCAGACCATAATTTAAGGGGCATTTCGATCTCATAATAATTTATTTTTAACTTTTATTTTGCAAGTGCTTGCATTATTCAAGTAGTTTTATCTATATTTGTAACCGCTTGTGTTTTACAAGCACTTGCAAATATAGGATTTATTTAAACATTAACACAATCAAAAATGGAAACAACTATCAAAAACGAGGCTGTGCATGCTCTTTCTGAGCAAACAATTTTGCATACAAGATTATTTAAAAATGTACTTCTTGACATTAATGAGTCAGATCACACAAGAAAAATTGCAGACAACACAAATCATATTGCCTGGTTAGCGGGCAGCATGGTATCAGCAAGATTTATGATGGCAGACTTGCTTGGGAAAAAAATAGAAGAACCATTTCCCGACTTGTTTAAAAACAATAAGGCCATTCAAAACAATGTCAATTATCCAACCCTTCAAGAACAATTAACGTATTGGAACAAAATTTCTGAAATTCTTGAGGAGCTAATTGTCTCTGCTAATAGAGAAGAATTAACCGAAATATCAGAAACCAATTTTCCGGTAAATGATAAATCCAAATTCGGTGCTATCATTTTTCATATTGATAGAGAATCTTATGTATTAGGCCAGCTGGGGCTTCTCAGAAAAGGTTTTGGATATCCCGCAATGAAATATAATTAACCACTTAAAAAAACACAAGTATGAAATTCATAGTAACATTAAAAGCGAGACTAAAAATGTCTTTACCGGATTCAAAGGCATGGAGTGATAATTTATTCAATCCGGAAAACATCAAAAACTTCAAAATGGCAGGGAATTATTCCCACCACGCGTACATCGATGCATCCGACCCAACCCAATTTATGGCGACTGATTTTTGGGAAGTTCAAAGCGTTCAACAAGTAAAAGATTTTTATGATAACGAACAGTTTCGAACCATTATTACTCAGTTTGCGGATGGTGAAGCAGAAATATAAATTTATGAAGATCAAAACTGGATTTCATTCTAACAATTAAAATCAAATAAAAACATGAAAAATCAATTATTACAAAACAAAACCGCTCTAATATTTGGAGCAAAGGGTGCGCTTGGTACTGCAGTAGCAAAAGCGTTTAAAGAAAGTGGTGCAAATATTTATTTATCCGATATAAACGTTAAAAATGAAGTCGAGGAAAATTCTCTGGCACCAATTCGCAAGTTGGATACTTTAAATGAAAAATCGGTTCAACAATATTTTGATTGGTTTAAAGGTGAAAATATCTCAATCGATATTGTTGTTAATCTTTCAAGTTCCAATCCTGCTGAATACAATCACGGCAAACCGGCAAGCGAAGTTTCTCTTGACCAATTTCTAATTCCATTAAAAAACAATACTGCCAGTCAGTTTATAACTGCCAAGGTTGCTCAATCAGTAATGTCTTTACAAAAAAATGGTGTTATAATTTTTGTTACCTCTTCTCTATCCAAAGTAGGATCGCCTTGGTCAGCGGCACTCACAAGTTCACATGCTGCAACCGAAGGGCTTCTTAAAAGTTTAGCATCAGAATGGGGGCCTCTTGGTATTCGTGTCCTTGGCGTTCGTTCAGAAGCAATGCCCGACTCGCCTGCCATAGATTACACTTTTAAAGCTATGGGAAGTAATATCGGTTTAAGCGGAGTTGAAATGCAAGGGTTCATAGAGCAACAAAAAACAGCGCTCAAAAGATTACCTACTACTCATGAAACTGCAAATGTAATTGTATTGGCAGCAAGTGATATGGCAAGTTATATGACAGGTACAATTATTAATCATTCAGGCGGTCACATCCTAGAATAAACATCACTAAAAACTAAAATAAGATGAAACAACATTCCAAGTCCTATCAGTTCTTTGATAAAGCAATAAAACGCCCCTGGTTAATAATATTAGCCACCATACTAATTATTGTTGGTGCCGGAAGTCAGCTTCCGAAAATGCAAATTGATACTACCATTGAAGCTTTTATACCCGCAAATCACCCTTCATTAATTAATCGTGAATTTGTCCGTAAAACTTTCGGTATTTCCGATCCTGTAGTAGTTGCAATTTCAAACGATGGAAAAAACGGAGCATTTTCTCCTGAATTATTGAACTTGATAAGTGAGTTAACCGAAGATTACAAAAAAATTGAAGGCGTAGATCCTGATCAAATTACCAGCCTTGCTACCGAAAATAATATCTACGGTACCGAAACCGGCTTGGTTGTTGAATCATTTATCGAAGGTAAAATTGAATCGCAAGAAGATGCAGACAAAATAAAAAATAATGCTCTAAATTTTCCGCTTTATAAAGGTACACTTGTAAGCGAAGATGCTACAACAACCTTAATCGTTGTCGAACTGCTCGATAATAAAAAATATGGTTCTCAGGCTTACTTTGATATAAAGAAAATCACGGAAGAAAAGCTCAACAACTCAAAATATCAGGGAACAAAATGTTATGTCGCAGGTGAAGGTGGTGTTGTGGCTTATCAAGCAACGTATATTGATGGTGATGCAAAAAAAATGACGCCATTAGCATTTGGCGTTATTTTACTCGTACTCATTATCGCTTATCGTACTTTCAGAGGTTTATATCTCAGCGTAATTGTAATTATAGGTTCCGTTCTCGCCACAATGGGA
The DNA here is from genome assembly GCA_016716185.1 of Saprospiraceae bacterium. Lineage (NCBI taxonomy): Bacteria > Pseudomonadati > Bacteroidota > Saprospiria > Saprospirales > Saprospiraceae > Saprospiraceae bacterium. The sequence continues at coordinate 372,940 of JADJWV010000003.1, forward strand.
ATAATGGCCGGTGTGGGTGTCCCAATGTATTTAACATCCAATATTATTCCGGTTATTCTCATTGCCATTGGTGTTGCAGATGCTATACATATACTGGGCGAGTACTATGAAACGCTTGCCAAAAAACCCGGTATAACCTCTCGCGAAGCAACGCTTATTACAATGACTGAAATGTGGAGACCGGTAACCATGACAAGTGTTACCAATGTTGCTGGTTTCCTTGCCATGGGCTTTACATCAAACGTACCTCCCTTACAAATGGTAGGAATATTTTCCTCTGTTGGTGTTCTTATCGCTTTGTTTATTTCACTTTTTACTATTCCGGCTATCTTAATGTTGCTCAAACCCAAATTGAGTAAAGCATATCTAAAAGTAAGTGAAACAATAAAACCTGATGCATTCGGTAGGTTTACTCAAAAATTTGGTGTAGCAATTCTTAAAAAGCCAAAGGCAATAATTGTCACCTCTGTGATAGTTATCATTCTAGGGGTGTTCGGTTCTTTTCAAATAAAAGTGGATGAAGCCAGTGTTGAAGCCTTCGATTCAAAAACGGATATTTACAAGGCAGATAGAATCATCAACTCAAAAATGAATGGTTCCAATTCATTTGATGTACTTATTGAAACACCATCAAAAGAAGGGCTTTACACACCCGAAAATCTCAAGAAAATTGAGAAATTACAGCAATACATCGAATCATTACCACAGGTTGGCGGAACCACTTCTATAGTGGATGTAATCAAACAACTCAACAAATCTTTAAACGAAAACAAAAATGAAGCCTATGTAATTCCCAATGATAAAGATATGGTTGCTCAATTATTTCTGCTCTATTCATCTGGCGGTGACCCGGCAGATTTGGAACAGTTTATTGATTATGATTACAGATTGGCAAACATCAGTGTTTCTATGAAAGACGGACATTATTCAAGTGCAAAGAAAGTAATTGAACCGCTGAACACTTATATCGAAAATGATTTTAATGATCAAAATGTAAAAGCCAAAGTTGCAGGGTGGATGAACGTGTTTTATTATTGGTTGGATGGAATTGCTTTCAGCCACTTCTTCGGTGTAATAGTTGCACTTATTTTGGTTCTGCTTATTACAGCATTTAATTTTAAATCATTTACTGCTGGTCTCTATACCGTTTTACCCGTATTCACGGCCATGTTAATGTTCTATGCCATTCTTGGCTTAGCCAATATTCCATTAAACACGGCTACCAATATTTTCGGTGCAATCGCTATTGGAGTATCTGTAGATTTTTCGATTCACATTATCGAACATCTTAAATTAAAAATAAGACAAGACAATCTCAGTATTGAAGAGGCATTACAAAAAATGTACACATCCACCGGGCGAGCTTTATTGTTTAATGCAATTGCTGTTTGTTTCGGATTCGGAATAAATATGATAAGTGAATTACCTCCTTTTGTTGATTTTGGAGCGCTAATAACTACTTGTGTCGCCAGTAGCTTTTTGGCAAGTATGACACTTCTCCCTTCAATGATAAAAATATTCAAACCAAAATTCTTAACTAAATAAATATAAAATATGAAAATTATAAAATCCATTTCATTAAGCATACTTTTTGCTTCTGTATGTGTTTCCACCATTCAGGCGCAGTCTCTCCCGGCTGCAAACGAAATTGTAAAAAGTGTCAATAGTAGAAATGAAGGAGAGCACGTGATACAGAATTTCAACATGATGCTTACCAACAAAAACGGTCAAACGCAATCAAGAGAAACAGTTATTTATAGGAAAGATTATAAGGATCAACGTAAAACCATGATAGTATTTAAAAATCCTTCCAATGTAAAGGGTACTGGATTTATGTCTTTTGATTATAACGATAAAACAAAAGAAGATGATCAATGGCTTTACCTTCCGGCCTTAAAAAAAACAAGAAGAATTTCAGCGTCTAATCGAGGGGATTATTTTTTAGGAACAGATTTTACCTATGAAGACATCAAACTCGGTAGCAAATTAAGTACGACAAATTATTCTTATAAAACCGTTAAGGAAGAAACAATAGACGGCCACAAATGTTACCTTTTAGAAGGTACTCCACTAAACGAAAAAGTAAAAAAAGAACTCGGGTATGGGAAAGTTCATTACTGGGTGGATGCACAAATATGGTTTGTCAGAAAAACAATGTATTGGGATGTAGCCGGCAACTTACTTAAAACCACTAATGCACAAACAATCGAAAAAATTGAAGGCATTTGGTCAATAAAAAAGTTAGAAGCAGAAAACCACAAAACAAGCCATAAAACCTTAATCACGTTCAGCGCAATTGATTATAAAACACAAATAGAAGACGACTTATTCACAGAAGAATCTCTAATGAGAGGAGGCAAATAAATTCTGCAATGAAACAAACAGTTCTAATAATCACATTATTCTTTATTGGCTTGAATGTAGTTGCACAATCAGATTCAACGGCAAAGAAAAAATGGCTGAAGGAAACTCGCCTTACCGCTTTAATTGATAGTCGCACTGCATTTGAATTTAATAATTCTAAATTCTCTAAATCAGAGCTGATAATTCGACCGGAATTGGAAATGCCTTTTTCTAAAAATATTCGCTTATTCGCCAGCGCAAGGGCATATTCCGAATGGCTGGACATTCTGGAACCCAATGAACCTACACAAGATGAAATATCAGATTATTCTAAACGATATTTGATCGGTGACCGTTTAGAATTTGAATTAAGAGAATTTTATATCGATTGGAAAATAAAAAAGCATTATCTCACTATTGGAAAACAACAAATCGTTTGGGGCGAAGCGGATGGGTTAAAGATATTAGATGTAGTTAATCCAATTAATCTTCGTGAATTTTTATTAGACGATTTCGATCAATCTCGAATACCATTATGGTCGGTAAAAGCAGATTTGAATTTCGGAAAGATTAAAACACAATTGATTTGGATTCCGGATAATACCTATCACGATATTCCCGATAGCAACTCCCCCTTCTTTCCATCTGCATTTTTCCCTTCTCCCCCTTCTGGTATTTCCTTGGTGCAGCACCCTCTTAATCGCCCTAATAAATTTATTGAAGACAGCGATGCAGGCATAAGACTATCGGCTTTTTTAAAGGGTTGGGATATTACCCTGAACTATCTTTATGCTTATGATGATTTCCCTGTTGCAAAAAGCACAATTTCGATTGATACAATTGGGTTTCCTGTAATCAATATTCACCCTTCATACAAACGTTATCATTTGGTCGGAGGAACCTTTAACAACTCATTTAAAAGCGTAACGCTAAGAGGAGAAATTGGAGTATCATTAAACAAATCATTCAATACAACTGATGCAAACGTTACAGAGGGAATATTCCAAACAGAACAAGTAGCGGTAGTAATTGGTTTAGATTATTCTGGTATAAGCAATACAACTATCAGCGGTCAAATTTTTGCCGATTATGTTGCAACAGATTATACGCTACTTGGACGTGAAGCACTTGAATTAAATGCAACGCTTTTATTGAGCCGTAATTTTAAAAACGAAACCATTACAACAGATTTAATTTTAGTGCAAAATCTAAATAAAGGAGATGGATTTGTTCGTCCCAAAATAAAATGGCAAGTATTGAATAATCTTATTCTGTCTTTAGGTGCAGATATAATTTATGGCGATGAAAAACGTTTATTCGGTCAATTCCGAGATCGATCCAGGCTCGTCTTTTCAATTCAACTGGGAATTTAAACTGTTATTTGTTGCAACCATTTACGCTCAATTGGCAGTAATAATATTGTTCGACATCCGAGATAAATTTATTCTTATAGAGGGAGATTTGGCTTTTTGACAACTCATTCGTTTGAGAAATTTAATGCTCTATCTTTTATTTCATTCCAGCTTAATGCCATCCTATACTTGTCAGGTTACTAAGATAATTATTTAAAGACCTAATGTCATTCGGTGCGATGGAAAAATTGGTTCTTTTGGCTTTGCCTGTGTGTCGGCTTGTGGGCGGGACAAAGCCAAATGTGCCAATGCGGGTTGGCGTAAAATTGAATTAAAAAAAAGTGCGGCGGGAAAAAATAAAAAATACAGAAGAGTCGGCAAGGAGTGTCGGTTTACTCGTTGTCCGTTTATGATATGGTCTGTATGTTGGTCACTTGTCAAAATGGTTTACTTTTTCTTTAAATTGTCTGCCTGTCGATGGTTGTTGTGTCGTCCGATACGCTTGCACCTAACGGTTCTGGCATAGACGCTGCGCCGCCATACCAATAGCAACCAAAAATAACAACTAAATATTTCATTACCGGAAAAAATTAAATGAGAGTGATTTCTGATGCTTGGCGGTGTAGAGTCTATGCCATGTTATCTGAGGTCTTTTCCTTGCAATAATTCGTGAATTATACTATCTCGAATGGCTTTAATAATTGGAATATACCTATAATAAGTTTCATATCGATTGTCTACTCTTGGAGTGATTTTTAAATTCAATGAGTCTAAGGGTATTATTTTTTGATAAAAATTTATTTTTGAGCAATATTTTGAGTATATCAATCCATCCAGAGCTAAATCACAATATCGCACCGGGGTTGGCATTTCACTCTTGTAATGAAAGTAGTCTAGAGGATAATATATTAACTTGTTCCAGATCGGATTCTTATTGGTTAGGTGTTGGTAATAAATTGGTATAAGTAATTTGCTTGGAATAAAATATGATAGATTAAAGTCATCTGAATTTAAATTATCTTGCTTAAAATAATTTTGTAAAAATATGGTGGCTATATTATCAAAATTTAATTGAAAATAATTTTCTTTTGACATTGAATTATCATTGATATCATCATGCGCATTGATAGCAAAAAATACCCTATGCATTTCTTCTGGACATATTATAATTGCTTTATAAATTGTATCTGCAAAATTAGGTAGGGGTTTAATTTTATTTTTTTCAAATAATAGATCCTATCTACAGTTTCGTTCACAAATTCAGAGTCATACGTGTATTTCTTTTTCAAATTACAAGAAACAAGTAATATAATTATAATTAAACGTAGCATTTAAGATCTCAGATAACGGTCTGTGCTTGCGACGTGCCGCACCCACCTAGCCAAATTTAAAACTTATTTCCGACTTTTCCGCCAAGCGTTGAAACCAATTGCCTCTGCGGCATGATCGCAAGTACATTGTTATGATGGTTAGGTAATATCCCACTTATAAACGCTTAGCAATCCGTGCCCGCACCAATTACATAGTCACAAGCACACCCTAAACCAATTTTAGCTTAGAGCATCCCATCGAATTTGTCTCACACCCACACCATCAACAGCGTCATGCTCAAACCCTCAAAATATCTTTACATCATAACGGTCTGTGCTTGCGACGTGCAGCACCCACCTAGCCAAATTTAAAACTTATTTCCGACTTTTCCGCCAAGCGTTGAAACCAAATGCCTCTGCGGCATGATCGCAAGTACATTGTTATGATGGTTAGGTAATATCCCACTTATAAACGCTTAGCAATCCGCGCCCGCACCAATTACATAGTCACAAGCACACCCTAAACCAATTTTAGCTTAGAGCATCCCATCGAATTTGTCTCACACCCACACCATCAACAGCGTCATGCTCAAACCCTCAAAATATCTTTACATCATAACGGTAAATTGTATGAGTAGTGGCAGGTTGCGGGGCACTTTCCTGTCAAACCGTTACGCAGTTTAAGCGGGCTACAAACCTTGATATTTGGCACTTCGCCTGCCATTACTTATACAAAATGTTGGCGGTAGTTATTTATTTTTTTGTCAGCTTATATCTCAAATGGGTGGTCAAGTCAGACGGTATTACATCCATAATTTCAATGTCATAAATATTCTTGTCAATTCCATCAAATAATCTAATTCCACTCCCTAAAAACATAGGTGCGATGTGAATAAAAAATTCATCTATAAGTCCTGCATTGAGAAATTGTTGAATAGTATTTGCACCACCTTGTATTCTAATATCCTTTCCATTTGCAGATTTTCTTGCTTTTTCTAGTGCACTTTCTATTCCATCATTTATGAAATAAAAAGTTGTCGTACCTTTTTGAACCCAAGGTTCGCGTTTCTCATGAGTCAGTACGAAAACATCTGCTTCGTATAAGTCTTCAGCCCAAACAACTTCACCTTCTATAAACATGCGTTTTCCCATTATATATGAACCTGTTCTGTCAAACACATCATCTATTAATTTGCTGTCTGAACCAAACTCTTGTCCACCTTCCATTTTGACATGTTTCCAAAATGCTTTTTGCTTAAACATCCATCCATGCAGTTTTTCTGAAACACCACCCATAGGATTTTTAGGACTTCTGTTTTCACCTGCAAAAAAGCCATCCAGTGATATTGCACTGTCAAAGATTATCTTACTCATTTAATAAATTTAATCTGTATTTAATCATTTCGTTTATTATTTCCTTCGGCAAGGGCCTATTCAAAGGGAATTGGACCGAACCTTTTGCTTTTTTGAATCCATCCAATTGATTCCAAAATTTTTCCATTGTTGAGGGATGTGGGTAAAAACCAACATGGTTTTTATATCCTGCAATCATTAATTGCTCTTCTCTTTTTCCGTTTTCCATTAAAGTGAACGCAGCAATATTATAATTGATGAGTTCTTGTGTATTTGGTACACACTCGTGTATAATTTCTCGAAGTTGCAATAGATATTCTCTGGTCTTGCCCTCAAAGCTTGTAATATAGGCATCCACCGTTTTAAAATCGTTCATAATACTGAATTTATTTCATGCAATTTAACATTAGTTTCATGATTTTATTGCTTTAAGTGAATAACCACCTCCTGACCAAGTCCAAGCTCCCGCATAGGAAAGAAAATCTTCCGAAAACTTCCCTTTAAATGAATTTTCACTATGCACTTCCTGAAACCAAATTATTATATCATACTCAACTATGTCAATGTAGTAAGTGAAATGATGCCCTTCATTATCATACAAATTTTTAACACATAATTGAAGACCTTCATCGAACTCATAAATTTCTATTCCATTTATATGTCTACCTGAATATATAATATCAAATTGTTGGAATAAAAAATAGTTCCCATCCAATATTTTCATTTCTTGTTCTCCAGTTACATCGTCTCCTTGAATTTTCCACTTACCGATTAATGGATATAAGTCTTTTATACTATTCATGCTCTATGTCTCCTTTAATTACCGCCAACGGTTCGGCATACACGCCGGCCGCTTGAGTATAAGCCAAAAATAAGACCTAAAAATTTATTTTCCTACCCAGCCGAGAAAAATACCACCCAAGCCAATAAAAGCGGCTGGAGTGTATGCTGTGTTATAGGCAGAGCAGATTGCGAATCGACACTTTACACCCGCACCCACACAATAGACTCATTCCAATTTTATGGCATTGTCTATTTCATTTGAGTAGCGCTTAGAAGTCATGTATGGAATTTATTCTTACTTCTTGAAATTCTAATGTAATAGACTTATAATTTGCTTTCAAAACTCACACTCGCTCGTATTTAATTTGAGTCCTGTGAGCAAGTCTTGTTAACCTCTGGCTGCTTGACTATAACGGTCCGGTACTTGCGTCGTGCCGCCACTTGCCTAGAAACCAAAAATACGAAATAGCATTTCACCATCAGCCAAAAGTGAAAATTAATTTTATTCGGCGGCATGATCGCAAGTACTATGTTATGCTCTGGCCATTTTATTCAGTTAGCATTAGCTTCTTTTTTATTTATTTCAACACTAAAGCTTACTTTCGCATGCAATGCCTTAAAAACTTTCAGTACGGTTTCAAACCTGGCATCGGTAGCTGAGTTTTCAATTTTAGATATTTGGGCTTTTTGAACTCCTACAAGTTCACCTAATTGTTCTTGAGTTAAGTTTTTCTCTAATCTAGCTTGTTTAATTGCTTGTCCCAATAAGTCCATTCTTAATTCTTGTTCGAATTGTTCACGCTTAGGAGTCCCTTTTTTACCAATGTATTTATTGGTTAATTCATCCAAACTATATGTTTTCATGATTTTTTTATTTTAAAATATTCAATTCGAATTTTCTCTGCCTTTTCTAGTTCCTTCTTGGGTGTTTTGTTTGATTTCTTTATAATTCCATGAGTTGCGATCACTATTTTATTTTCTGATCTATCCCAAAATGCAAATAACCGATAATCAACCTTGTTGTATGTTGTTCTAAATTCCCAAATTTCACCGCTAAGTTTTTTAAATAGTTCATCGTCTATTATACTTCGAGATTTCCAGATGTTGTAAATTATTTTATCCCTGGGCTTTTCGGTTAAATTATCAAGGAATTCCTTAGCTTCATGAAGAAATATGACTGTAAATCTAGGTTTTGCATACATTTAAGGCAAATGTACATGTTTCCTAATTAAGAAACAAATGTATGGTAATTTTTTTCTAATGGTCGAGCATAACGGTCCGGTACTTGCGTCGTGCCGCCACTTGCCTAGAAACCAAAAATACGAAATAGCATTTCACCATCAGCCAAAAGTGAAAATTAATTTTATTCGGCGGCATGATCGCAAGTACTATGTTATGCTCTGGCCATTTTATTCAGTTAGCATTAGCTTCTTTTTATTTATTTCAACACTAAAGCTTACTTTCGCATGCAATGCCTTAAAAACTTTCAGTACGGTTTCAAACCTGGCATCGGTAGCTGAGTTTTCAATTTTAGATATTTGGGCTTTTTGAACTCCTACAAGTTCACCTAATTGTTCTTGAGTTAAGTTTTTCTCTAATCTAGCTTGTTTAATTGCTTGTCCCAATAAGTCCATTCTTAATTCTTGTTCGAATTGTTCACGCTTAGGAGTCCCTTTTTTACCAATGTATTTATTGGTTAATTCATCCAAACTATATGTTTTCATGATTTTTTTATTTTAAAATATTCAATTCGAATTTTCTCTGCCTTTTCTAGTTCCTTCTTGGGTGTTTTGTTTGATTTCTTTATAATTCCATGAGTTGCGATCACTATTTTATTTTCTGATCTATCCCAAAATGCAAATAACCGATAATCAACCTTGTTGTATGTTGTTCTAAATTCCCAAATTTCACCGCTAAGTTTTTTAAATAGTTCATCGTCTATTATACTTCGAGATTTCCAGATGTTGTAAATTATTTTATCCCTGGGCTTTTCGGTTAAATTATCAAGGAATTCCTTAGCTTCATGAAGAAATATGACTGTAAATCTAGGTTTTGCATACATTTAAGGCAAATGTACATGTTTCCTAATTAAGAAACAAATGTATGGTAATTTTTTTCTAATGGTCGAGCATAACGCGTGGCTATACGACGTGCCAGCCATTTGACTTTGAGCGTTTGGTTAGCTGGCATGGACGAATAGCCGATGTTGTCGGTTCGTTTCAATTTTTTATTAATTTTTTAACAATGGTTTTTCCTTTGCTATTAACTATTTTTAAAAAGTATAGCCCCGGTGCTAATTCATTCAGCTCAATTTCTGTTAAAAAGCCAACTTTTCTGAATAAATTTTTTCCCTGTGAATCGATTACTTCAAGTTTCAAATAATTTAATTCTTGATTATTCAAATAAATCCTGTTTAAGGTTGGATTAGGAAATATCTCTATATCATCGTTCTGGTCTAATTCGGGAGTTAAGGTTTCTGTAATATAATCACATTCTACATCAGTGTTATAATGGTACAGACCAATTTCATTATCTTCATAACACCTCAATCCAAGAATGTAGTCTTCATCACAGATTTGAGCTTGCCAGGGAAACATGTATTGGACATCTCCAATGCCTTCAATTAATTGAGTTGTGTATACTCTGTACCAAAAAATTCCAAGTTTAAACTCAAGATTACAAGATAAAACTTTCCTTGTTTGACCATTTATGTTGGTTGTATAAATATTAGTTACGGTATATTGTAGTGTATCTGTATACATTGAGTTAAACATAATAGGGAATTTCCAAGAATCCCCAATTTCAGCTGAAAAGTTGTAAAGCATATGAAATCCAGATTCACTATTAATTTTTGCGTAAATTTTATTTTCCATTGTCTGATACATAAAAACATTATTATCCGTGATTGAGCAAGCCCAATTATTTGTAATAGTTAAATGTGTTGACGGGATGCCATTTATAATAGTATCCCCAACTGATTTAATTAAGGTGAATTCTTCAATATCCAAATGATAATCATAAAATTTTGAGAAATGCCATTTAGTACCTATTGGGGCCCAATTTTGTGATAATCCACATATCGGAGAAATTAAAAAGAAGTATAATAAAGAGTTAATTATTTTCATGCGTATTATTTTTAATGACCGACAACGGTTTGTATTTACGAGGTAGCGCCAAACAAACTGCCTAAAGCGAAGATTAATTGTATTCAACATTGGCAAATCTAAGTTCAAAAAAATCATCTCTTTGGCAGCTATCTCCGTAAATACTGTGTTAGCATCTGGTTTAATTACTTCCAGTTTATTTTCCCGTAAAAATTTCCATCTTCAATGTTAATAGTATCAGGAAATGTACCGATGAAAGCGGTATCCCGTACCACTTTTGCACGAAACTTTCCTCGTATATCACCAGACTGTTTATTCAACTCAATTATTTCTAGAAAGTATGAAGAGTCAGCTTCTTTAAGACTATATATTCCTGTAACTACATCTCCATCTGAAGTAAATTCGCTGTATGTAATCCTATAGATGGTGTCTAAGAATGAAGGCTCTATTGGGTTAAATTGGAATTTGCCAAGACGTAAAGGGACTTTATTCAATAACACTTTGCTTCTTAATTCACCTATATCATTATATTTCTGAATTAAAATAGATATACAAGTATCAGGCAGACAATTTACAAATCTTGGATCATTAAGTGGAAATATGCCAGTTTTTCCTTTCCATTCAACACCGTTTAATAATGCTGTTCCTTCTCCATAAAAACCTATATCATCAAATATGTCGTCCTTTTCACAAGAACTAACCGCAAGTATTAAAATTAAAAAATTTAACCTTTTCATGGTCTTCCTATTTTGATAACTTTAGTCACTGAAACGGTTCTGTCTATGGTTGACTTTAATAGAATAATACCATTTTGAAGGTTGCCTAAATCAAATATTTCAGAGTGTACACCCTTGTTGTATTTCTTGTTTGACAAAAAATCTGATTGCCATTACAATTTGCCAAAATAAACTCGGCTTCAGTATTGTCTTCTGAAATCAAAAACTCTATTGTAAATTCTTCAACTACTGGATTAGGATATGCAATTGCAGTAGGGCCATTACCTCCTCCACTTAATAACTGTAAGTTGCAACCTGGTGTTCCCTTTTGTCGTATGGAAATTTGAAAGAAAGCAAATACAAAGTTTCCAATTGCATCCTGAACTCGCACTCGTAAAAATACAGTGGATTTTAAAGGATAATTATTCGAATTTACCCAAATTGATAGTCCTGATCCCACTGAATTTCCCCAATTTACCCCGTCTGTAGAAATACGCCAATCATAACTGAATGGATTATTAGAACCATTTACATTTACAAAGTACTCTCCACTCAAAGGTCGACATAATATATCGTCTCCATTTATTTCTGCGGACAGTGGTATAACGGGATTTGGGTTATAGCCAGCAACTATACAAGCATGACCATCTCTTATCCAACGTGCATTATCCCTTGAATCTATAATTCCGGTTGGATGTCCTTTTAAACTTATGTCGGGATTAGAATAATGTAATAACCTTTGATTATTTTGCCGCAATTGGTGAAGAATTGTACTATAATTTTTCCAACTACATAACCAACAAGGTCTATGACCCCATCCAGATCCATGTTCGAAAGGCCCTGAATCATCGCATCCACCCCTTTGAAAAGTCTCGCATCTTTGGTGACGACATCCTATGATATGTCCTAATTCATGGCTAAAGGTAAAATTAGCAGTTATACTATTACCTTCAATAACTCCAAATGCAAATGCTTCTTGAGGGTTGCTGAGATTTTCAATAGGTACACCACCCAAAATGCCTCCATTATAGTCTGCATCGGTAATTAATATAACTACATCAGCCAAATCTGTTGCTCTCCAAGTTGCCACTTGATTTGAAGTTCGCAAGTCAAATAAATCTCCTTCAAAGTTTCCAGGATCTTCTGTAAATCCAACCCATTCTCTAACATTTGCTCTGATTACGCAAGTATTATCTATGTCACTGTTGCTAAAGGCTTGATTTGTTTGACTTATTGCTAGATTTACCATATCATTGATTCCGCCCAAGCCAAATGCATCTTCTGCGGCTTGTGTAAATAAAAACAATACTCTGATAGCACATCCACCTGTCCTAGGTGTTAATTGAATATCTGGAACTTTTAATCCTTGGCCTTCAGTTGGCGTTGAGACGATACATTCTTGTTTCGAAGTGAAGAATTCTGCATTTATCTTTCCCAAAACGGAATAACTCTCACTTAATGCTAATAATTCGTATTTAGTTTCGTCCACCACAATGTATCCATATTTTCTTCCATCTTTGGATTCAATCATGATTTCACCTTCGGTACATGTGCATACACAAAGTGATGTATCTGTATTTGGATCTCTTAGCGTACCATAATAGTAATAGTTCTGTTCGTCAATATATCGAGAAGATTTAGGTTCAAATTCCAATGCCTCACAATCATCTCCAGTTAGATCAAGCTGCAAGTTTCCACCTTCATTAATACTTGATATTAAAGAATTTAGTTGGACAATACTCACAGAAGAAAATTTAGGGAAGGTGACTATTTTCTGGTATTGGAGTAACTCGTTCGTATCCAATACCGCACTCGAAGGATAAGATGCTATCCAATTCATTTGAGCATTAATCTCAAAAATCCAATAATTGTAAGGATTAATAAAATCAAATTCTTTTTCATATTCTTTTAATTACTGTGTTAACGTTTGAAATTCAATCGCTTGGCAAAAATTGCCGATAACACCAATTAATTACTTCTCTAAGGTACTACTTTCTGTCACTCATTACTCTAAGCGTCTATCTTGATTTTGTCCGCCCTAACTGAGTTTTTTGTTGAATTTCAGATTTCATAGTTTAGATTTTCTTTAAATCGATGCTAACGGTTTCGGGCTTTGCGTTCGGGCGGGATTCGGAGCACAAAACTGTCAACATGTACTGAACTTGAATAGAAGCACAAAGTTCCAAGTTTCCACGTCACCCCGCCTGACGCAAAACCCGTGTTAGCGGTTCGTGCTATTCTGTCTACGAAGGATTGTCGTTCAATGTTTGTAGCCATTTTTACAGTCCAAAGTAATAACTAATATTTAGTCCACCACTATATAAATAACCTGTAACGGGGGCATCAATAATTTTTAAAACACCGTATCTGAAAGTCGGCTCAACTCTCAAGTTCATTCTGTTATTTATTTCGTAGTCAATACCAACGCTTATTGTCGGTGAAATATTTACTCTCTTGTAGTCGTAACTTGTCGGATTTGTCTTTCTTGTTGTGTGGTCTGAATAAACCAAAACGCTTGTCTGCGTTTCTTTAATAAAAATGTTTGTCGTCACGCCAACGCTTGTAAAGAAGCGAACTTTCTTTTTGCCGATTGTGAAGTTAGCTTTTACAGGAATCTCAATGCAATGAAAGTTGTAAATGAATTTTGCTTTGTTGGGTGCACTTGGGTCAGGTTGCCCGAAAATTAAATCTTTAAACTTTGTCTGGTAGCCCTTATTAGAATATTGAATACCTGTCTCTATACCAATAAACTTTTTTATATTGAAACAAACATTAAGACCAGTTGTATAGCCAACCTTAATTGTTTCATTCTCATTGTTCAGTTTTACAACAAGGTCACTTGTTGAACTGCCGTCATTGTTTTTGAGTCTCCGAAAACAAATGTCAGGAGAAACATTGATGCCGATTTGAACTCTCTTGAAGCGTGCAGTCGGATTTTCTTTGGTCTTGTCTTGTCCATAAGAACTAAACGCTGTCATTGTCAGCAGTAAGAGTGTTAGGTTTTTCATTGCTGTCAAATTTATATTTGTCTTGTTATCGTTGTCTATTGTGTGTCTCCCAAGCATGACCGCTAACGTATTGCAGCTACCCGAAGGTGGCGATTTCGAAGCACTTCACTGTCAACCAAGCAGAAACTTTGATAGAAGCACAAAGCTTGATTGAACCACTGAACCGCCACTTTTGGGTAGGTGCTGTTAGCGGTTCGGGCTGTTTTAGTCATATAAAAATGGTTCATTTCCTTCTGCCATTTTCCGCACATTTTCTAATACTTGTTTCATATATCTTGTGTAAAATGCATTTGCAAAGAGCCATTGAAAGGGAATAAAAATATATCCTTTTCCATGAATGGTGTAATCGTAATTTATTTGTATTTTATTAGGTTCTAGCTCTGTTGTTGTCCATTCAAAAGTAAACTTCCAGATATTCAACATCCAAGATTTGAAATTTCCCACCTCTACTTTCCAATATTTATTTTCAATACTTTCTATAACTTCATCTGTGGAAACTTCACCACCTTTAAAGGTTAGTGATTCCCCAGCGTAAACATTTTTAATTGAACCAACTTTACCCCAATTTTCATCATTAGTTGTTTTGGTTACTTTCGGCATTAAGCCATATCCTGTATGCACTTTGGTTACATCGCAGAGTATTGGTGCTTTAAATGCCCTTTCGAGTGAGCAGTTGTAGATTGCTGAAGTGTGAATTTTGAAATTCATAGGCCAATTATTTTTACTCTTGTTTGTATTCCTTTTTCTACTTAAAGTCACCCTTAAATCCGTAGTCATTTTTTCCTTCACTATTAAGTTGGTTTGGTGCTTGTAGCCTGACCGCTAACGGTCCGGCATACACGCCGGCCGCTTGAGTATAAGTCAAAAATATGACCTAAAATTTTATTTTCCAAACCGGCCGTGAGAAATACCATCCAAGCTTAAAGAAGCGGCTGGAGTGTATGCTGTGTTATAGGCAGAGCAGATTGCGAATCGACACTTTACACCCGCACCCACACAATAGACTCATTCCAATTTTATGGGATTGTCTATTTTATTTGAGTAGCGCTTAGAAGTCATGTATGGAATTTATTCTTACTTCTTGAAATTCTAATGTAATAGACTTATAATTTGCTTTCAAAACTCACACTCGCTCGTATTTAATTTGAGTCCTGTGAGCAAGTCTTGTTAACCTCTGGCTGCTTGACTATAACGGTCCGGCATACACGCCGGCCGCTTGAGTATAAGCCAAAAATAAGACCTAAAAATTTATTTTCCAAGCCAGCCGAGAGAAATACCATCCAAGCTTAAAGAAGCGGCTGGAGTGTATGCTGTGTTATAGGCAGAGCAGATTGCGATTCGACACTTTACACCCGCACCCACACCATAGACTCATTCCAATTTTATGGGATTGTCTATTTTATTTGAGTAGCGCTTAGAAGTCATGTTTGGAATTTATTCTTACTTCTTGAAATTCTAATGTAATAGACTTATAATTTGATTTCAAAACTCACACACGTTCGTATTTTATTTCAGTCCTGTGAGCAAGTCTTGTTAACCTCTGGCTGCTTGACTATAACGGTCGGTGCTTACGCAGTGCCGGATTGTGAAGATACAATTTTCTAATGAACGGAAAGCCGGCATTGAGTAAGCACCATGTTGGTGGCAGGCTAATTTACATTGATCTATTTTTGGTTATTACGTTATATTAGTTCCTCTTTGCAAAACATTCTTGCCAGTAAGGACCCAGTCCTTGTTTATAAAAATAATATAGACTATCTTGTTCGAGAGTTAGTTGTGGTGGGTGATACTCCTGTACTGATTTAAATTTACCTTCAGAATAATAAAACATAATTGCCGTGGATACATTTATTTCATTAAAATTTAAATTTACTATTGAGTCTAATGCTGATTTTGTCAGAAAAAGTGTAACCATGGACGTATCATGTTTGAATCCAACAATCGTATCAACCCAATAATTATTCGTACAAATTCCATTATAGGTTCCCATGACATTTTCACGTTCATCAATATAAGAGTATTCACATCCTGTTAAAATAGATGCAATCCCTATAATCAATATTAATTTGTGCATAGTGAATAAACCTAAATATGTTTTATTGTCTTGCTTGCCACCAACGTTTTGCAGCTACCCGAAGGTGGCGATTTACGCACCAACTTTCATTCGGAGAACTGCCGTTCAAATATACACAAAACTGTCCTACGAAGCACTTCACCGCCACTTTTGGGTAGGTGCTGTTACCGCCAGTGGTTCTATCTTTCGTGTCAGTGTCTACCGTGCTTTCAGCGATTTTACTGTCCGTTTAATTGTCCCGAAAAACGTTTTTATCTGTCGGCAATGAGCGGTCGGGAAAGATTTAATTTTTGCGAAGCGAAGAAAATTTTTCTGTTCCTGCGTGATTGCTTTTGGCATATCTTTTTGTTTTGCGGGTTGGCTTAGCTCTTTGCCGCCCGCAGGAACGAGGACGGCAATGTGCTAAAAGTGTGATGGCACAAAAAGTATGACAAAAAGAAGCGTTGGCTTTAGTTGTTTTTAATTTTTGTAATTCATTAATTTCAAACTGGTTAAAATTACAATGAGCGTTACTCCAACATCTGCGGCTATGGCGAAAACTAAATTGCTGTAACCAATAAACGCAAGTGTTATGAAAATGAGTTTAACTGCTATTGCTCCAATGGTGTTGAATTTTATTCTTCTCAATGTTTTTTTACTTAACTGAATGAGAAACGGAATGAGTGAAAGTTTATCGTTCATCAATGCAATGTTTGCAGTTTCTATGGCGGTGTCGCTTCCTGCTGCTCCCATTGCTATTCCTACCGTAGATTGTGCTAACGCTGGTGCATCGTTTATGCCGTCACCTACCATTGCCACCGTGCCGTATTGTTTCAAGAGGTCTTTAATTTTTTCAGCTTTATTTTCGGGTAACATATTGCCAAATATTTTTTGATGCCTACTTGTTGGGCTACATAGTTTGCTGCTTTTTCGCTGTCGCCTGTGAGCATTATGGGTTCTATGTTCATTGCTTCTATTTCATTTAATGCTTCGACACTGTCGGGTTTTATTTCGTCCATTAAACCGATAATTCCTGCAACTCCGTTTCCGAAACTTACCACTACGCTTGTTTTTCCTTGTGCTGAAAGTTCCGCAACAATTTTTTCTGCTTCGCTGTCGGTATGTTGATGTTCTTTGATGAAATCTAATTTGCCTACATAAATTGTTTCGTCCTCACACACCAAACATTTTGCGGTTGCTCCTTTGCCCATGATGCTTTTGAATGCTTCGGTTTTATGCGGTTCAAATCCTTCTTTGCGGCTTGCATCAACAATGGCTTGTGCTAAAGGGTGTTCGCTAAATATTTCAGCTCCTGCGGTGCAAGCCAATAGTTCTTCACGGCTTATTCCATTGAGTGGAAGCACATCACTAACGATTGGGTTTCCGAATGTAATGGTTCGTGTTTTGTCTAACGCAATAGCTCTGATGTTTGCCAACGCTTCTAAATATTTTCCTCCCTTTACCAACGCTCCTTTTGCTGATGCGTTTCCGATGGCTGCGTAAATGGCTACTGGTGTAGAAATAACCAATGCACAAGGACAAGCAATAACAAGAAGTGTAATTGCCTGTTGTAGCCAATGATTAAGGTCTAAGTGCAAAACGAAAACAGGAATAATAAAAAGTAAAACAGACAGCATAATCATTATGGGAGTATAATATTTTGCAAACTGCTGAATGAATTTTTGAGTTTCACTTTTATTAGCTGCTGCCTCAAATGTGAGCCGGACAATTTTGGAAAAGGTGGTGTCAACAGAAAGTTTGGTAGTTTCCATTTCTATGAAACCATTTTGTTGAGCGTGCCTGCGAAAAGATTATCGCCCTTGTGTTTGTCTTGGGGAATTGGTTCGCCTGTGATGGCAGCTTCGTCAACTGCGGTTTCTCCTGAAATGATTTTACCGTCAAGCGGTATCATTTCACCTGCTTTTACCTGAATAACTGTTCCCACTACAATTTTATCAATTGGAACAAATTCATTTTGTGATTTTACAAATGCGGTCTTTGGTGCTTTGCTGACTAATTCATCTAATGCAGATTTTGAGTTTTCAATTCCAATATCCTCCAAGCGTTCACCCAATACATACAACACCACAAGCACAGCCGCTTCGGGAAATTCTTTGAGATAAATGCACCAAAGACAGCAATAAGCATAAGCAAATTGATGTTGCTGAAATTGAGTTTGAAAAGTGCTTTTACACCGCTCCAAATTACTTTGTAGCCAATTGCCAAAATAAAGAATGCGAAAATAAAGGAGCATACGGCATTGGTATATGAATGCCGATGACGGATAAAACTTCTTTAACGCCACCACTATTGAGATAGCGAAAAGAAGAAACAGAAATTTTTTATCGTTGAATGGTAGTTTCATATTGATTTATTTTTTAACAACAATTTTTTCCTATTTGGATTGATGGACATTTTACAGTTCCGTAGCTGCAATACACACAGCAATCGCCTTGTTTGGGGTTTTAATAATTTTTTGCAGTTTTTCACACTCATAGAAAAACTGACAGGCATCCGTGGGCATGATTTCTTTTTTCTTGTGTCCGCAGTTTGGACAAGTAATTTCACTTTCAAGTTCTACTGTCTTGCCGTCAATAACTTTGCAAGTGTCGCAAGTGCCGTGAAGTTTGTTTCGTCTATAATTCCAAAGTGTAGCAATAAAAAGTCCGAACATTCCTACATATAGAAAATAAATCCAGTTGTCGGAGTTGTTGAAATGGTAGCCGTAGAAAATAAGGATGCCGCTTGGAATAGCAACAAGCAAAGGATAAGTGCATCTGTGCTTACGATAAGAAATGTAGAGACCTGTAACGGAAATCAAAACCATAGTCTGAAAACCCACATCGTCCATCCGCCAAAAAGTTCAGCAGTTCCAAAACCTAAGGCGGATGCTGCAAACGCAAATAACGGAAAGCAACAGGGTGATAGAAGTGCCGCTAAAAACAGACCTACTGTTCCAAATTTGTCTAAATTCTTTATAAGTTTCATTTTATTTAATTTTAATGTTCATGTGCCTCACCTTTATTATTCATTTTAGCTAAGATGAAGAAAGCTCCGTTCACTACTACTTTGCAGTTGGCAGGAATTTCTTTTAGCAAAGTAATTTCACTGTAACCTACATCGGTAGTGCCTTTGCGAATTGGAATTTTTTCAAAGGTTGTTCCTCCTTCCCCGTGTTCGGTTTCTTCTTTTTCACTATGCTCATGCCCGTGTTCATCGTGCTTATGTTCGGCAGTTTCGGTTTCACTATGATGTTCTTCTTCGCTGTGGGCATCAGTTACAATAAAAATATAGTCTTGCCCTTCATGGTTTACAATGGCATTGGTAGGCACGGCATCAACAGTTGCATTTTCTAAACTTACCAAAGCGGTAATGCTCATTCCGTCAATCAACCCTTGTTTGTTGCCTTTAACTGTTGCATGAACGGCAACGGCTTTTGTGTTTTGTTCAAAAGTGTTGCTGATTGCGTAAACATCTGCATCGTATTCTTTGCCAGGATTGTTGGTGAGTGTAAAATGAATTGTTTGCCCGACTTTTAGTTTCTGTAAATCTTTTCATACACATACAAATCCAAATGCAGTTGGCTGTTATCTACTATTTCAGCAATGGAGGTATTGGCATCGGCAAAAGTTCCAATGTTTACCGTTATGTTGCTCACTGTTCCGCTTATCGGACTGGTAATGTTAATAACTGATTGAATGTTTTCGCTTGTAAGTATTGCTGTATTGATACCTGCTAATGCCAACTGGCTTTGTAAACTTGCTTTTTTTGCTTTCAGCGATTTAAGTTCAGCTTCGGCTTGCTGAAATGTTTTAAGTGAAGCAGCGTTTCCTTCTTTTAGCGTTTTCTGCCGTTCAAATTCCAATTGTGCCAAATCAACTTTAGCAGAAGTGCTTAAAAATTCTTCCTGCATAGTGATAAAATTAGTGTTTGAGATGGTTGCAATGGTTTGTCCTTTCGTAACGCTGTTGCCTGTTTGCACCAAAATAGATTTGATAACTCCGCCAAACATGGCAGTGGCGTTTGCCTTGTTGTTGTTAGGAACACGCAACAAGCCATTTGCTTTTAGCGAAGCAGTAAGTTGTTTTTTCTCAATGCTGCCCAATTCAATTTTGATTGATTTCATTTGTTCTGCTGTGAGTGTTGCCGTATTGGTGTTTTCGGTGTTCGTCATGGTGTTCGGTTTCTTCACCATGATTTTCTTTTTATTGCTGTTGCAGGATGCAAATACGAATGATGTTGCAAGGGCTGCTATGAAGATTATATTTTTCATTGTCTTGAATTTTATTTGTTGATTAAGAAATTAATGTTGATGATGCTTTGATTGAGTTGATTAACCGATAGCAGGTAACCTAACTGCACATCGGTAGCCGTTTGTAATGCCTGCAAATATTCAATGTAACCAATATCGCCACTTTTGAAACCAAGCTTTGCCGTGCTTATTATTGTTTCGGCATTGGGCAAAGCCGTTGTTTTGTAATAGTTGTATTGCGACAAATTTTGATTGTATTGTGCAAACGCATTTTGCAGTTGGGTTAGTAAAATCAATTTTCCGTTTTCGGCTTCTTTTTGCAATCCCTGTTGTTTATATTCAAGCGATTTTATTTTTGAAGCATTGCTGAAAAAAGTAAGCGGAACACTAATGCCCACGTTCAAGCCCTGAAAGCGTTTGCTACCGTCAAAGAATACATCTGAACGGTTTACGGTTTGTGTACCTATTAACGATTGATTGAAATAGCCAACATTAAAATCAGGCAGCGTTGAAGCAGTTTCTACTTTTTGTTTTTCTCCGCAATTACTACTTGCTGATACAATACCTTTAACGATGGATTATTAGCTATAAGTGTTGTGTCGAACGAACTGCTTAATGAAAGTGGCTGAAAATTTCCGCTATCTTCAATCGTAAACTCTTCACTGCTGTTGAGTAATGCTTTCAATGATTGGTATGCATTCAGCAAATCAGTTTCGTTTTGTTTGAGTAAAAGCGAAAGTTGTCCCCGCTTGGTTTCGGCTGTGGTTTTTTCCAACAAATTGGTTTCACCTGTTTTGTATCGCAAAGCAGCAGCACTTACAAAGTCATTGTACAAACTATCTAAAGACTGCAACTGCTTTTTAGCATTTTGTAAATATTGCAACTGATAAAACCAGTATTGCACCTGTGCTTTTATCTCGTTTGCAGATGCTTGCTGCTTCAATTCGCTACTTTGCAATTCGGCTTTGTATATATTGGATTTTGCAGAGTAATAAGTCGGGAACGGAATGGATTGGTTGATTTGAAAAGCCTTGTCTTGATTGATGCTGTTGTATTGTCCGAACTGAAAATTGATATTTGTTTTAGGCAGTTCAAACACCGATTTTTTCAAAGCGGTAGATGATTGCACATTGAATTGTTGCGACTGCATTTCCAAATTGTTTTTCAATGCCACTGAAACTGCATCTTCAACTGACAAGGGTTTTACAGGTGTTTGAGCATTTGTATTTTGAAATAAGAAAATTAAAAACACAATAACAATAGGCGTTCCCTTTGCTTTAATTTTCCTGAGAGGAGTTGAGAAAATCAGGTAGAGCAATGGCAAAACAAACAAGGTTAAAAATGTTGCTGAAAGCAAACCGCCTATTACAACTGTTGCCAAAGGTTTCTGCACTTCTGCCCCTGCACCGTATGAAAGTGCCATTGGTAAAAAATCCTAATGAGGCAACCGTTGCTGTCATTAAGACTGGTCGCAAACGAATTTTTGTTCCTTCCTTTATTCGTGCCAAAATATCTTTCATACCGTCTTTTTCTAATTGATTAAATGTTCCAATTAGCACAATACCGTTTAGCACTGCTACACCGAACAATGCAATAAAACCTATACCTGCCGAAATGCTGAAAGGCATATCACGAATGAGCAAAGCAAATACTCCACCGATTGCACTCATAGGAATGGCGGTATAAATAAGTGTTGCTTGTTTTACTGAACTAAAGGTGAAATAGAGTAACATAAAAATGAGTGCTAATGCCACAGGCAAAGCAATCATCAAGCGTTTACTTGCAGCTTGCAAATTTTCAAATGTTCCTCCGTAAGTATAATAATATCCTTCGGGCAACTTCACATTTTCGCTAAGTTGTTTTTGAATATCCTTTACCACACTTGCCACATCTCTGCCTTTGATGTTGAACCCAACAACTATTCTTCGTTTGCCATCTTCACGACTAATTTGTGCAGGACCCAATTCCATTTTTATTTCCGCAACTTGTGAAAGGGGAATTTGTGTTCCGTTTGCAGTAGGAATATATAAATGACTTACATCTTCAATATTATTACGATGTGTGCTGTCAAGGCGAACTACTAAGTCAAATTTGCGTTCGTTTTCAAAAACAACTCCTGCACTACCACCTGCAAATGATGTAGAAACAATGTGGTTAATATCTTCAATGTTCAAACCGTAGTTTGCAATTTGCGAACGGTTGTATTTGATAACGATTTGCGGAAGCCCAGCAACCCTTTCAACGCTTGGTTCTGTTGCACCGTCCACACTTTGCACTATTGCGTTTACCTTATTGGCATAGCTTAAAAGTGTGTCCATATTTTCACCGAATATTTTAATTGCAACATCTTGGCGAATACCTGTCATAAGTTCGTTGAAACGCATTTGAATAGGTTGGTTTTTTCAAAGAAAACACCTGGGATTTGGCTTAATTTTTCTTCAAATTCTTCGGCTAATTCATCGTAAGAAACATCACGCTTCCATTCGCTTTGTGGTTTCAGAATTATCATCATGTCTGTTGCTTCGGGTGGCATTGGGTCGGTGGGAACTTCGGCTGCTCCTGTTTTTCCAACTACCATTTTTACCTCATCAAATTCTTTGATTAGTCGTGATGCTTGCATAGAAGTTTCCAAACTTTGAGAAAGTGAAGTGCCTTGCGGTAAAATGCAGTGAAAAGCAAAATCGCCTTCCTGCAAGGTTGGAATAAACTCGCCACCCATTTTTGAAAAGATAAAAACCGAAAGGACAAAAACAGCAACCGTTGCTGTTACAATTATTTTCTTAAATCGGATTGCCTTTTCCAAAAGCGGTGCATAGATGCGATGGAAAAATTCATCATCTTATCGCTAATGTTTCTTTGTGTGAGACATTTTTTGAAAGAAATGCAGCACACATCATTGGGATATAAGTCAGCGATAAAATCAAAGCTCCGAAAATGGCGAAACCAACGGTTTGAGCCATCGGGCGAAACATTTTGCCTTCAATACCAATCAGAGTAAGTATAGGAATATAAACAATCAGAATAATGATTTCGCCAAAGGCAGCACTGCTTCTGATTTTGGAGGCAGATTTAAAACTTCTTCGTCCATTTCACTTTGTGAAAGTCTGCCGATGGTTTTTCGTAAACCTAAATGGTGCATGGTGGCTTCAACAATAATTACAGCACCGTCCACAATTAAACCAAAGTCAATTGCACCTAAACTCATCAGGTTTGCACTCACGCCAAACACATTCATTAAGCCCAATGCAAACAACATTGATAAAGGAATGGCAGAAGCTACAATCAGCCCAGCACGAAAATTTCCAAGGAATAAAACCAAAACGAAGATTACTATTAATGCTCCTTCAATCAGATTTTTTCTCAACTGTGCTGATAGCACGGTTTACCAAATCTGTTCTGTCTAAGTAGGGTTCAATTACAACATCATTTGGCAATGATTTTTGAATGGTTTGCATTTTCTCTTTAATGCGACTTACCACATCAGCACTATTTGCACCTTTCAGCATCATTACTACTCCACCAACGGCATCTACTTCACCGTTGTAGGTCATTGCACCATATCGCACGGCACTACCTAAATGCACTTCGGCAACATCTTTTATGAGAATAGGAATACCGTTGGGATTTGTTTTTACAACAATGTTTTTAATGTCGTCAAACGAACCAATTAAACCAACTCCACGAATAAAATAGGCATTTGGCTTTTGTCAATGTATGCCCCGCCTGTATTTTCGTTGTTCTTTTCTAAGGCGGTAAAAATTTCGGGAATAGTAATTCCCATTGCAATAAGTCTGTCAGGATTTACCGCAACTTCATATTGTTTGAGTTGTCCGCCAAAACTATTCACCTCTGCAATGCCGGGTGTTCCATAAAGTTGACGGGCAACAATCCAGTCTTGCATAGTCCGCAAGTCCATAGCCTGTATTTGCTTTCGCTCCCTTTTTGGGGTGAATGATGTATTGATACACTTCTCCCAAACCTGTGCTAACAGGAGCTAATTCGGGCGTGCCAACACTCTTTGGAATTTTGCTTTCGGCTTTTTTAACCTTTCGTTAATCAGTTGTCGGGCAAAATAGATGTCCACTTTGTCGGCAAATACAACTGTAATTACCGAAAGTCCGAAACGGAAATGCTTCGCAATTCTTCCAAATCAGGAAGGT
The DNA here is from genome assembly GCA_016716185.1 of Saprospiraceae bacterium. NCBI lineage: Bacteria > Pseudomonadati > Bacteroidota > Saprospiria > Saprospirales > Saprospiraceae > Saprospiraceae bacterium. The sequence goes on from JADJWV010000003.1 coordinate 397,374, forward strand.
TGGCAATGCTTTGCTCAATAGGTAAGTTACCAACTGTTCAACCTCTTGTCCTGCAAGGGTGGGGCAAACCGTAATAATTTGCACCTGATTGTTGGTGATGTCGGGAACTGCATCTATGGACAGTTTAGTTGCACTCCACACCCCCCAAACAATGAGTGCAAGTGTCATCAATGCGATGATGAATTTATTTTTATGCTGAACGCAATTATTTTGTCTAACATTATTTTAATCAGTTTAATGAATGAATACACGATTACTTGCGGTGCGTTAGCACCGTAAGTAGTTTTGTTTTGTTCCGCATTAGCGGAACATCAGAAATTCATTAACTGAGTTTGGCGGTTGCCAGATAGACAAATACACCTCTGAAATAAAAGAAGCGTTGTAAATAGGAATGTCTTGTTTTACAACAGGTGTCGGGTTGTATAAAGCAGTTGGGTAAAAATATTGGTTATCGATTGTCCGCAGCAAGCACACATACAAAAAGGTGAGCAATTCTCTGTATCGCTGTCGTGGTCTGAATGGTCAGTCGTAGCGAAAGTTGATTGGTCTGCACTCGGATAATTACAGTCCTCCATGTCGCTGCATGGCATAACCGCCAAAGCAAGAAGGTAAAAACTGAATATGAGGGTAAAGAGTTTCACGGTGCAAATGTAAGGATTTTTGGGAAACTTACGATTTTCATCCTTATTTGTTGAGCGATGGCAGAATTTTTTGGCTCGTGTTTTTTGTATGTGGGGTAGGGTTTAGCTCTTTTGCAGGTGGTGAAGCAAGTTTTTAAAATGCGTAATTTTTCCTACGCATTTTAAAACTAACCTGCAAATGTGCTAAATGAAGCGAGGGACAAAAACCGTGACAAAAAATTGTGGGTCGGCTTGTTTTTTTTTTTCTTTTAAGTGCGGTGGGGCAAAAATTAAATCTTTCTTTGTAGGGTTTGAGTGTCGCCTGTTTTTCTGTCTGCTCGAAATATTGTTAACTGGTCTGTCCCGTTAATTTTCTCCGTCATTGTCAAGGTAGTACGGTCGTTTTTACCATTGGCGGTAACGTTTTGCGGCTTGGCGAAGGTGGTGATTTTCACCACAAATGTTGATGCGGAGAACTGAACTTTCTGTAACCACAAATGTGTCTGCGGAGCACTGAACCGCCACTTTTGCCAAACCGCTGTTAGGTGCTGGCGTTCTGTCTGTCGTTGCTCTGTTGTCCATTATTTGCTGTGTCTTGGTGCGTTGGCTTGGTGGCTCTTTTGGATTTTTTTGCGTTGGTCTGTGCGTTGGAAAAAAATACAAATGTGCCACCAAAAGGGTAGTGATTTATGGTCTGTTAATTATTTTACCTGTTGACAAAGCTTTGTCTGGAGACCACCAAATGCTATTTAAATGACCCTTTACTTTGTTAAAAAGGTCAATTATTAAGTCTTCTTGAATGATATGAGGTTTTATACCTCGTTTCCTTGAATCCAAGCGTTCTGAAACACTTGCCTTACATAGAATATAAATTTCATTTATGTCACTTAGTTCAGGTTGCTCATCTTTTAGTTTCATATATTCTGAAGCCACAATGTATAAACAGTATGGCATTGCACTTTTTAATCTCCTTGCAGTTCCTGAACATGAATCCAACATGTTTCTTTCAATATACGTCTTGCATTCTATCGCTAATACAGGAACAATGATGTCTTCCTTAATTTCATTCGCTCCATCTGCTTTTATTTTCAATTCTAAATTTACTCCAATTACAAAATCTTGGTCTTTAGAATGAATATAAGGATTTGGCTTTATAAAATTTCACGAAATGAAGAAGGTGAGAATGTTAAGTCAATATAGCTGTTGGCTTTACCTAAGAGTAAATTAGATGGTAAACTTGGAAGAAGTTCACCAATTAAGTCCGAAAACAAATGACAAAATAATTCTTCAAGCATTGATGACCTGAGATTTTCTTGACCTGAATTTTTGCGGTTTTCGATTGTATACAAAACTGACTCACGATAAGAATTGAACTCACTAACAAATTTGCTAATAGATTTGTCGTCTGTAATTTGAAAAGTTGAAATATTTTTAATGAATTTCAAATACGATTCGTATATAAATTTTACTTCTTTGTCTGTGCTGGACTTGCTTTTAAGAAGATTACCATGGTTATAATGATTTCTAGTTGCCATTTTCCTTATTTTATTAGTTTGCCCTTTTTTAATCTCTTACTCAAAAGAACTGGTGCCTCAATGGCAGTTTCAAGGAAATGCAAAACTTCTTTGAGGTGATTGAACATTAAATTAGCGTCAATAGGATTAAGTTTAGTTGAATCTCTTCTAACCTCACTTCTTTTTGTTTTTCTCGTAATTACTATTTCGTCAATAGCAGAAGCTGCATAGTTTTGTTTTTCATAAGCAAAGTCTGCCAATTCAGAAATTAGGTAATATTTACATAATGGAAAAGTTCTTTCAGTCTTTGAACTGAATATTCAACTCCTCCAATCATATTCTTGTCAAGATTTGTTTTACTTCAATTGCTATTAGTGCAATATTAAAATCGTTTAGCTTTTCTTTATTGACGGAAAATGAGCATGGTTTTAGTATTGCAACATCTACCCTTTTAGATTTGAAATTTATTGCAGATGTGGAATAAGGAAGAAAGGATAAATCAACAACTCAAGTCCTTTTGTGTTTCTATAATAAATTCCTTATGTTGTCTAATTACAAACTTGTCGTATAGCAGATATAGAAACTCCGGAAGCAAAGAAGAAAGAAAGTCTGATTGATGACTAAATATTCTGAATTTATCAGTTTTAATTTCTGCATAATATATTTCAAAATGATTCAAAGCTTCGATAATCCATTTTTTGGGGTCTTTAACTTTATCAAGCTTCCTTAACTGCTTGATAATACTTTAAATAATGCGTAACAATTTCTTTAGTAAGAATTACACTCTTACCCTTGCTAGTGTTTTCATTTAAAGCTTTTGTCTTTAAGTTGCTACAGTGAGGTAACTTTATCAATAACGACAATTTTTGAATTAATGCATCTAATTCCATTCTTATTCTATTTTAAAGCTACTTTTAATATTGCTTTGCCAATAGCCTCTGCAAGCAATGGTGGAACTGCATTACCAATTTGGTTGTATTGAGAAAGACCAATTTCATCTTCTCTTTTCTCTCTAATTAAAAGTGTTTTACTCATTAATGTTCTCGGCCCAGTAAAATAAATGTATCAGGAAACGATTGATCTAGCACCACTCCTAGCTGTCAAGTTTCGGTCCAAGTTTTGGGGTGAACGAATGTTGATTGAAAAGAGTTGTAACACACTGTGAAATATTTTTAGGGTCTAACTTTGATTGTTCATTTTGAACCTAGGTTTTTCATCCAATTTTGATCCATTTCTTTGCCTTTGTCCATGTTCTGTTGGGACATCAAGCAATGAGCCACCTTGGGGAATATGTTTAAATCGTTCTATAAGCCTTT